>NZ_JAGPZA010000014.1:0-69915 GCF_024454095.1 Corynebacterium sp. CCUG 69979
CACGCTTCCTAACAATGCGCTAGAGTAAAGCCAATAATTTCACCCCCACGGTGTCTACTTTCCGGGGGCCGGGCCCCCCTGTAATCACCACCACGCTCCGCACGCAACACAGCAATATCCAACGTGCCCCCACCAAAATCAAACACAGCAACATGCTGCCCCTCAGCCACCTGCTGCTGCGCCGCATAATGAATCGCCGCCGCACGCGGCTCCGAAATCATCCGCAACTTCGACCCAGCCACACCAGCAGCCTGCGCCGCATCCACCAAATTCCCCACCGCATGATGCGACCACCGCTCCGGATGCGTCAACGTCACCGTATCCGGATCAACACCAGCATGCTGAGACTTCGCCCGATCAACAATGCCCCCAATCAACGCAGCAAAAACCAACTGCGCCGGAACATCATCACCCTCCAACTCAATCGTCTCATGATCAATAAACCGCTTCGGCGACAACACAAGACGCGACGGATCACGACGCCCCGCCAACAACGCCGAATCACCACTAACCACATTCCGACTATCAGAATCCACATAAATAGCCGACGGCATCAAATTCGAACGATGACTCAACGCAACAGCCTCAACCGCCCCACCCGCCGGACTCGTATGAGCCGCAGCAGAGTTCGAAGTACCAAAATCAATCGCCAAATTCCACGAAGCGGCCACGCCACATCCTCCTCACAACAAAGACAGCGACAAGTCTAACCAGACCGGCTCACGTCCAGGCAGTTAAGCGTTTATCGGTTCATCTGTTTCCAAGCTGCTTGGTAGGCCACAATCAGGCGTTCACGCGCATCATCTTCCGCGGCGGACAGCGGGGTCATAGCAAGCTCACGAAGTTCGCCGAGTTCGCTACGAAGGACTTCAATGACTCGCTCGGGCGGGGCGTCGGCACGCAAACCGACTTTCTGTGCCGGGTTGGAACCTTGGATCGCTGCCCGCAGCCGCGGGATGAGCGTTGAGTTCGGTGAGTCAGCCACGGTGTTCTTGAAGCTGCGATAAAGCATGACATCTTTCATCGCCGGCTGCGACTCAAGCACAGACTGCACCCACAGCACATGGTCGCGCGACTCCGGCGCATTGGACAGCGTGTCCAGGGCATCGACGACCCGCACTGCGCGCTGCAGTGTGGCAAAGTATGGCATTTCTTCGGTGATGATCGTGGTCAGACGCTCAATTCCAGATGTTCGCTTCATCCACTCCAGCAGACCAGCGGGCCCCTGTTCAGCAGCCACCGTGCGGCCGTACATGAGTCCGTATTCGCCCATCACGTCCAAGAGATGGTCGCGCTCATCCGCGGTGAAGCCTTCCACGCTTGTCGACGGATCCTCCGCCTCCACAAAGTCCAGCATCGTATCGCGGTCCAAGCCGGCCAAGGCAGCGACATCCCTGACAACTGCACCGGTGACCCGTCCTGTCAAGGCGGATTCAGCCAGCAATCCCGACAGCGGGACCATTGCCCCGACGGTGCCGCCCATCTGCTCGGCGATGCGCCCCGCATAAGCTTGCGCGACTTCCAGCGGGTCCTTGTGGCCGAATGCGCCCGCGCCGAAAGAGTCGGCCCTGGAGACAACGCCCACAACGGTCAACGGGGTCATTCCTAGATCAGCGACGAAGGCACGCTCGTCGTCGCGGGGTGCAGAGTCAGACAAGAAAACCACGCAATCGGCCCAGGAGGAGGCTCGTTTCGTGTCCTGGGAGCCGTCGATAAGCATGCGCCGTGTGCGCGCCTCGTTTTCGACGGTGAGCGTCGCTGTACCCGGAGTGTCGATGATGCCGAGGGTGGCCAAACGCGCGATCGGGATGAACTGGCGCACAAAATCGATCTCGTCGAGCGGGCGGCCGAGATCTGCCAGCGGTTCCCCGGCGAGCGCAATGCTCTGCACCTTGCCGTCGAGCCCGATGATCTCCGCGCGGGCGGGCGCACCCTCGTCGTAGACACTGACCGCCATCGTGCACTCCAACGACCCAGTGGCGGCGATGCGGCTCTCAGTCAACGCGTTGACCAGAGTGGACTTGCCCGACTTCAAGCGCCCGATGACCGCGACACGTGGCGGACGCGAGACCAACTCGCGCAGCTCAGCTGCAGGCTGCTCGAGGTGCGGTCCTCCCTGACCGAGCGCGTCGATGCTCTGGCGGAGAAGAACGTTGAGCGCCTCAGCGCCGTTCTGGTGGGGCTGGCTCATAGTGGTCTCCTTAGAGAGTCTGGAGGTGGTTTTTCAGCTCGTTGATCGTGCCCGCAATGATCTTCTGGTTCTTGGACAGGCGCGTGATCTTCTCTTTGCGCTCCGTCTCCGTCTCGCGGGCGGCATTACGGGCTTCCGTGATGTGCTCCTGCACTTCCTTCTGGCGCTGGCGCAGGTGCGCGCGGTACCGGAGAACCATCTCGGTGCGCGCGGACGCGATCATCGTATCCAGCAGGCGGGTAATAGACATGCGCGTGGTTTGCGTGATCTCGCGCAGCCACTGAATCAGGTGAGTTTTGCCGTTGCGCAAAGCCCGAAAGCTCATATTCACGCCGACCCACACCACACCGGCCAAAGGCGCGAAGGGAATCAGGAACGACAGCATGCCGGCACCGAGTGCACCCATGGTAAGCATCGATGGATCCATCAAATCCTTCGTCTTCTTGTCCACCTCACGGCCCTTCACCCCCTCCGGGGCGATAGAGCTGACCGCGGCGGTGAGCACCGAATGAACAATCTCCGGCCGGTCCGGAAACAATTGCTCCGCGCGCTGTTTGATGCCGTCGAGCTGCTTGTCCAGAGTGCGGCTGATCAGCTCCGTCAGCTCCGCCTCGATTTGACTGGTGAACACCTGCGGTTTCGAGCGCAGAACGCGCATGCCCTCTTTGTTGATGCGCTGCGTCCATCCGTTGCGCAGGGACTCGATGTCCTGATCGAGCTCGTCCGTAATGCGGTTGCGCATGAGCTGGATGTCACGGGCGAGGAGTTGCTCCCACTCGGATGCATGTTCTTTAAGCTCATCGAGCTCTTTTTGTTCTTCTTCCAGTTTGGCCACGCCCTGGGTGGGCTTGGCGTTGAGCTCAATTTCGCGGTTGATCTGCTTTTGAATCCCGTTCAGGGTGGTCATGATGGATTCAATGGAACTGCGCAGACCCAGCGCCTTCGGGTCTTTGAGCATGCGGTGGATTTCATCGCGCAGTTCTACGATGCCGCTGCGTTGAGCGATCGCTTCTGCGCGCTGCGGGTCCGTGGCAGCCATGTCCACCGAATCCATGGCACGCAGGCTGGACACGCCAATCACCGGCACTTCAGCACCGAGGTGCTCGCGGATCAACCTCCGGTTGTCCTCCACGATGGCGCGCCACCTGCGAATGTTCTTGTCCGTTTTGGTCACAGCGACAATCACGGCACCGACTTCCTGGCGCGCCTCAGCGAGGATGTCCATCTCCGGTTTGGTGATCGGCGTCGACGCGTCGCACACCATGAGCAGCACGCCCGCCCGGTGGGCTTCGCTAAAGGACGCTTTCACCGCATGCTCGTCGAGCCCGCCCACGCCAGGCGTATCGACGATGGTCGTGCCCGCCAAAGCAGGCCACTCCAACTCGATCGACGCTGCCGTAGCCAGCTCATCGTCGTCGCTGCCGCTACCGGAGCCCGCCATGCCGTCAATGGTGACGTAGCGCGGCAGGTCAGCAATGTCGATCGGCTGGCGCCCTTCACCGCGGTTGAGCTCGACGCGCGGCGAGACCGGCCCCTCCCCTGCTGGGGCGACACTGACACGGATCGGGGCGCTTGTGGATGTCAAAACGTCCACCGGCAATAGCTCCCGCTGCCCCACGAGTGCGTTAACCAGCGAGGACTTGCCGCGCTTGATCTCGCCGACGACAACGACTGTGCCTGTGCGGAAAGGCGCGTCCAAAAGGTTCTCAGCCACATCGGCAGCGGAATTCTGGCCATAGCGGCGCGCGATGTCCATCGCCCGGTTCAGGGATTCCTGCGGACTTCGCCGCTGCTGCGGTGCTTGCTGGGCAGCCTGAGAAGTTGTCGGGTCCATGACGGCCATTTAAGCCCAAAATGACTCCTGCTGCGCATTCATCAGTGAAGCGAAAAAATATCCTCTCAGGTATAAGCAGTTCTTAACCTGGTGTTTTGACATTTTTGTTTGAAAGTTTGGGAAAAACTTCAAACCTTCCGGGAACCTTGGGCCTAGGCTGCGCATTACACAGGTGACTGGACAGAACGTCAGGTCACAACAGCCCGGAACCACCCGGACCGCAAGACCACACAGAAACAACACACACTTGAGAGGGAAGAACCATGTCCGACCAGGGAAACGCTCAGAACAACACCCCGAACACCGAGAACCAGAACGCAACCCAGAACGCTGGCGCTGAAGAGCAGACCGGTGTGCCCACCCAGTTCCAGTACACCGACGCTGAAGGCAACACCCACACCGGTGACATTCAGGGCGGCCAGGACACCACCGGCGACGGCAACCTGGACACCTTCCACGTCGACATGGACGGCGACGGCGTCGCAGAGACCCGCGTCTTCGACCGCGACGGTGACGGCAACGTCGAGCGCGTCGAGGTCGACTCCGACGGCGACGGCGCTCCGGACTACGCCGCACAGGACACCAACCGCGACGGCAAGACCGATGTCGAGCACTTCGACACCGACGGCGACGGCATCATGGACACCACCGTCCGCGACGTGAATTACGACCACAAGGCTGACAGCGTCGAGTTCGACACCGACGGCGACGGCCAAATGGACACCCGCTTCTCCGACACAGACAAGGACGGCAAGCTCGACGCCTTCGCCTTCGACACCGACGGCGACGGCCAGATGGACTACCGCGAGTACGACTTCGACGGTGACGGCCAGATCGACTCCACCGACGGCACCCCGTCCGGCCCGAACCAGGCGCAGCGCGAGTTCTTCGAGAACATGGAGCAGAACGCCCCGGCTGAGCAGGGCGCTCCAGTTCCGGAGGCTCCGGCCGAGGAGGCACCGGCGCAGGAGGCACCGGCTGAGCAGGCACCCGCACAGGAGGCTCCGGCCGAGGAAGCACCGGCGCAGGAGGCTCCGGTGCAGGAGGCACCTGACGCTGCCGCAGCAGCACCGGCTCCGTCTCCGTCAGAGTCCGACGACATTGCTCTCGACGACCTCGAGGACGAGGAAGCAGCTCCCGAGCGCGCTACCGAGACCGACCCGGCCGTCGCTAGCGAGGCTCACCCCGAAGGCGGCGTGGTGGTCGACCTGGACGGTGACGGCTACGCAGACGCCATCGTCTACGACACCAACAACGACGGCGAGATCGACGCCATGGAGGTTGACTCCGACGGCGACGGCATCACTGACACCCTGTTCGTCGACTCCGACTTCGACGGCAAGGTCGACGAGCAGCACTCCGACACCGACGGCGACGGCACCACCGACGAGGCCATCATCGATGTCGACGGCGACGGCTTCGGCGACGCCCTGCTGACTGACACCACCGGTGACGGCTACTACGACACCGAGGAAGCCATCGACACCTACAACGAAGCACCGGAGTTCCCGGACTCCGAGGGCATCGACTTCGACGCACCGACCGACATGGCCTAAGCACAACCTCTAGCCAATGACTGAAGCCCCCTCCCGCTGGGAAGGGGGCTTCAGTCATTGGCGGACGTTTGGGGGGAGCCGAGATTTAACGGCCCCCAGCAGTTCTTCTCAGTTTTACTCGGTGGTGCGACGGGTAGCGCGGCGGCGCCCGCGGGAGCGGGTCTGTGCCGGCTTGTCGCTTTGCTGCGGCGCAGCCTTGCCACCCGATTTCTTGGCCGGCTCCTGGCGCTGCGTCGGCTTCTCGTTCACCGGCTGCCGTGCCGTATCGCGCTCAGCCGTGGTGCGACGGGTTGCACGGCGACGACCACGGGAGCTGCGCTCCGGCGCGCGGCTCGGCTCAGAGGCGCGGTTTTGCGTGCTTTCAGTGAAATCCACCGGTTGAGCCGTTTCCGCCTCAGCTTGCTGGTATTCCTCCTGGCGCGGGCGGTAGTCGGACTTCGAGTTGCCGCGGGTGTTGCGCTTGCGGCGGGGCGAGCGCTCGAACTCCTCGACGGCTTCCTCATATGACTTCGCAGGTTGGGAGGTGCTCCCTTCGTCCCGACCGGGGGAAGCTTCGGGTGCGTCCTGGGTTTCCGCGTTCTCCTGCTGTGGGCGGCCTTTGCCACGGCCGCTGCCACGTCGACCGCGGCGGCGCGACGAGCGGCGCTGTGGTCGATCCTCATCAGAAGAGTCCTCTGTGTAGCTCGTGTCGACCGGTTCGACTGGGTCGTTAGTGATCACGACCGCGTCAGCAAGCTCTTCGAGCTGCTCCACATCCTGCTTCGTATCCTCCTCAGCGACTTGCCCGGACTCTTGGGAAGAATCGTCGTCACGGCCGTGCATGGCCAGCGCTGCCGGGTGGCCTGCGGGATCCTGCGCTGGTTTCCGGCGGCGGGACTGGCCGCTGCGGCGGCCGCCACGGCCCGCAGTGTCGTCGCGGGAACCGGATGCGCTGACGGGATCGTCGGAAAGCACAATGCCCCGGCCATCGCAGCACTCGCACTTCGTCGAGAACGTCTCCACAAGCCCCGTGCCCAACCGCTTGCGCGTGAGCTGAACCAAGCCCAAGGAGGTGACCTCGGAGACTTGGTGGCGCGTGCGGTCGCGGCCGAGCGCCTCCTTGAATCGGCGCAGCACAAGCTCCTGGTTTTCAGGCAAGATCATGTCGATGAAGTCGATGATGATCATGCCGCCGATGTCGCGCAGACGCAGTTGGCGGACAATCTCCTCGGCCGCCTCCATGTTGTTCGACGTGACCGTCTCCTCCAGTGAACCGCCAGAACCGGTGAACTTGCCGGTGTTGACGTCGATGACAGTCATGGCCTCTGTGCGGTCAATCACCAAGGTGCCGCCGGACGGCAGCCACACAGTGCGCGACAGAGCCTTCTGAATCTGCTCGTCGATGCGGTAGACCTCGAACGCGTCCCGGCCGCCGTGGTCGCGCCTGTCGAACAGCTCGAGCCTGTCGGCAAGGTCCGGGGCGACGGACTCGACATAATTGCTCACCACGTTCCACGGCTTCTTGCCGTCTACCACAAGCTGCTGGAAGTCTTCGTTGAACAGGTCGCGGACAACCTTGACCAAAAGACGCGGCTCTTCATACAGCGTCACAGGCTTGGAGCCCTTCGACTTCTTCTCCTCTTCCGACTGCTGCTTAATGGTCTGCCATTGGGTGTGCAAACGCTTCACGTCGGCGGCGATGGCCTCCTCTGGCACGCCTTCAGCGGCAGTGCGAATGATCGCTCCGCCCTTGCCGGGAACAACCTTGACCAGAATGTCCTTCAGCCGCTTGCGTTCTGGAGCAGGAAGCTTGCGGGAGATGCCGGCGCTGTGCCCACCGGGCACGTAAACCAAATAGCGGCCAGCCAGAGAAATCTGGGTGGTCAGACGCGCCCCCTTGTGACCGACCGGGTCCTTGGTCACCTGCACCAGCACCTGGTCGCCGGACTTGAGCGCTTGCTCAATGCGGCGCGCGCGCCCGCCAAGTCCGGCAGCCTTCCAGTCAACTTCGCCGGCGTAGAGCACGCCGTTGCGGCCCTGGCCGATATCAATGAACGCAGCTTCCATGCTGGGCAGTACGTTCTGCACACGCCCCAGGTAAATGTTGCCGATCATCGAAGCACTGTCGTCGGAGTCAACGAAGTGCTCCACCAACAGGCCATCTTCCAGGACGCCGACTTCGGTGATTTTGCCGGGGCCGTCGTGACGCGAACGCTCCCGCACGACCATGGTGCGCTCGACCGACTCGCGGCGCGCAAGGAATTCCGCCTGGGACACCACGCGCGAACGGTTGCGATCTTCTTCGCGGCGCTCAGTGCGACGGCGGCGCTGCGCTTCTAGACGCGAAGACCCCTTGATGGCCTTCGGCTCGTCGATCTGCTCGGGCTCGGCATTGTCCTGCTTCTCGGTGCGCTTGCGGCTGGTCTTGCGCGAACTACGACGCTTCGATTTGGACCCGGAGTCCTCGCTGTCCTCGCTCGCCTCGCTGGATCCTGCGTCGGCAGCGTCGCCCGGGGCGTCCTGCGTCTGCTCGGTGCCCTTCGCATCGCTTTCCGACGAGCGACTCGCCCTCCTCCGCGACGACCGCGGCGCCGCCTTGAACACCGGCGCGTAGAGGCCCGTGGCGGAATCTTCGTCATCATCCTCCGGGGCCGGGGTCACGTCAGGTTCGACGTCGTACAAGACTTCAGCGTCATCCGTCTCGTCGGTGTCGTCGCTGTCTTCGTCAGCGGGTTCCGCAACCCCGGCAGACTCGAGATCAGCCTCGACCTTCTCCTCGATCTGGTTGATCTCGTTGGCCACATCCTTGCGGACGCGCTCGCGGATCTTGTCGTCGGAGGAGCTGGGCTGGGACTCCAAAGCGTCAAGAAGCTGCTCGGTTTCCGCGCGTGTCAACGAGGACTGCGCCACCTTCACCATGCCCAGCTCGTTGAGCGCGACGACCAGGTCCTTCGAGGACATGCCCAGCTCTTTCGCCAAGGCGAAGACTCGGGTCTTCTCACCGAGACGGGAACGGTCGTACAGCGGAGTAGCGGACTGTTCAGCTGCCTGCGTTTCGTTATGCTGCTCTGAACTCGATGTCGACTTCTTAGCAGCACGTCGTGATGATTTCTTGGCCGTCTTTCTCGCCGTCTTAGTCGACTTCTTTGCTGTTTTCTTGGTGGATTTTACCGCAGATTTTTTCGTTGTCTTTTTCTGCGCCGGCGCCGCGGAGGACACCTCAGTGGTGGTGTTTTCGTCGCTGTCAGCCACGGAAAGAACATCTCCTATTGAATTGCCGCGCGTGAGCGACTATCCCCGCCGGGCGCTGGTGGGAACAACCAATAGCAGGTTCTCTCCCACCGCCGCCGCACAGCGCTGCTAGCTTCTAGCCGACAGTCAGCTCCGCGCAGTGAACGATTCTCGTACAAAGCTTGATGAACATTCATATGCCACGAAAGGCATATAGTTCAGCAACCATTGTGGCATACGGAGCTGGGTGTGGTGGGAAGCCGGGCGGGGTAGAGACGTCGATAAGCTTATTGCTGGAAGCCCTGACCCGGCACCCATGTCCGCGAAACCGCGAGACGCGCGGACGCGCCCGGGTCTTCGACGTTGGACACGCGGTAGAAATCCATGCTCACACGGTCCTTCTGCACGCGCGCAATGCCGTAACCGTGCGAATCGAAGTCGACGTGGTTCACCCACGGGTTCGCCGAGTACATGACCTGCTCCACCAGGTGGGTGATCGGGTTGTCCTCAGGCGTGTACGTGCGGGTGTACTGCGTGACAATCTCGTCCACATTGGGCGAGGTGATCGAAGAACAGACCATCTCCGCGCCGATTTCCAGCCCGTTGTGCTGCACGGAGTGCGCCCACTCAGAGTGAATGTCGCCGGTGAGGAACAGCGTGTGCGCCTTGGTGTTGGTGAGAATGTTGAACAGCTTGGCGCGCTCAGCGCGGTAGCCGTCCCACTGGTCAGTGTTCACAGCCAGGCCGGCGGACTGGGTGAACTCGTCGATGGCGTAGTTCGCGGTACGGTTCTGCTCAGTCGTGTTCGGCAGGTGGCCGATCTCCATGCGGGAAATCATCACCGAGTTACCCAGCACATTCCATGTGGTGTCGGCGGATTCGACCTGACCCTTGAGCCAGTTGAACTGCTCCGAGCCGAGCATGGTGCGCTCCGGTGCGTCAATCTTCTTGCTGAACGTTTTCGCCTGCTCATCGCGGTAGGAGCGCAGGTCCATCATCGTCAGCTGCAGCAGGTTACCGAAGCGGTACGAACGATAGATGTGACCGCCTTGCGACGGGCGGGTGGCGCGCACCGGAAGCCACTCGAAGTAGGCCTGGTGCGCGGCCGACTCGCGGACCTTCCACTCACCTTCCTCGCCAGGGGTGTGGTTCTCGGCGCCACCAACCCAGGAGTCATTGGCAGTCTCATGGTCGTCCCACACAACCACCCACGGCGCTGCAGCGTGCGCGCGCTGCAGGTGCTCGTCAGTGCGGTAGCGGCCGTAACGGATGCGGTAGTCCGCCAGCGTCACAATCTCGTGCGCCGGGTGGTGCGGGCGGGAGACACCGGACTTACCGGCGTACTCCCCCGTCGGGTACTCGTAGATGTAGTCACCGAGGAAGACCACGACATCGACCCCGCCAGCTTCGGCGCGCTCAGCCATGTCACGGTACGCGGTGAAGTAGCCGCACTCGTAGTTGGCGCAGGACGCAACAACGAGCTTGTACTCGTTGATGTCAGCGTTGGACGCGGGCGCGGTGCGCGTCTTGCCCACCGGAGAGATGGTGTCTTTGTAGCGGAAGCGGTAGAAGTACTCCGTCCCCGGCTGCAGGCCACGCGGGTCCACCTTGACGGTGTGGTCGGTAACTGCGGTAGTGCGGGCCGAGCCACTGCGGACAATGTTCGCGAACGCGTCGTCGGTGGCAATCTCCCAGGTCACATCCGCATCTTCACCTTTTTCAGATCCCGGCGCAGCCTCTGGGGACACACTCACGCGGGTCCAGATGATCACCGAATCCGGCAGTGGGTCACCCGAAGCAACGCCGTGCATGAACACCGACCACGGCTTGGGGGCCGGGGCCTTCGGCAAACGCGCCGAGGACAGTGCAGAAGAAGAGGAAGAGGATTGCGCGTGAGCGACTGCTTGCGTTCCGACGGCAGCGGCTGCAGCAGCCGTCGCCGAACCGGCCAGAAAACGACGGCGGGGAAGATTCTGGGAAGTCATGCACTAAGAATCAAGTCCCCGATGAAGAGCTGCAACCGGAGCAGCAGTTCATCGGGGACTGTTCGGCACGAGTTCACGTGCCATTAACCGAGTGAGGATCTAGAGGTTCGGGAACCAGATCGCGATCTCGCGCTCAGCGGATTCCGGCGAGTCGGAGCCGTGCACCACGTTCTCACCGACGGTCAAGGCGAAGTCACCACGGATGGTGCCCGGGGTGGCCTTCTCCACCGGGTGGGTGCCACCGGCGAGCTGACGCCACGCGGCGATTGCAGACTCGCCCTCGACGATGCCAGCGACCAGCGGAGCGGAGGTGATGAAGTCCACGAGCTCACCGAAGAACGGCTTGTCCTTGTGCTCCTCGTAATGCTTCTCAGCGGTCTCGCGGTCAGCGGTACGCAGGTCCATCTCGACGAGCTTGAGGCCCTTGCGCTCGATGCGGGTGATGATCTCGCCGACGTGGCCGTTTGCCACACCGTCGGGCTTAATCAGAATCAGAGTGCGTTCAGTCATGCGTCCCAGCCTACGGGATGACGCTACAGCTCGCGCACCACGGCTGCTGCATCTTCGTAGCTGGTGTTCCGGAACCACAACTGCACCTGGCGGGCCGCCATATCGTGGTTGCCCTCCTTCTTCATGCGCTCAATGGTGGCGCGCTGCTCGCTGTCGAGCTCGATCGACGTGCGCTCCATCTGCCGGTACTTATCTGCCAGGCCGAGCACCAGGAACAGGGCCGCGGCCGCAAGCGCGGCGACGGAAATCCAGGTGGGCAGATCCAGGAACACGCCGACGATAGCGACCAATGAGAACACGGCCGCAAAGATCAAGGAGGCAGCTTGCATGAACCACACCCTACTTCACAGTGTTTTCGCTGGCCCGGCGAGCGTTGAAGCAGCAGAGAAACGTTAACCGTTTCTCACTAGAAAGAAAAAGCGACTTACCTCACATTCAGGGGGCTAATTGTTTTATTATGCGAAGTACTGCGGCGGACCCATCTTTCCCCGCGGCATCCATGCGCGAGACCATTGACTGAAAG
Source organism: Corynebacterium sp. CCUG 69979 (assembly GCF_024454095.1). Classification (NCBI taxonomy): domain Bacteria; kingdom Bacillati; phylum Actinomycetota; class Actinomycetes; order Mycobacteriales; family Corynebacteriaceae; genus Corynebacterium; species Corynebacterium sp. CCUG 69979. The sequence goes on from NZ_JAGPZA010000014.1 coordinate 11,810, forward strand.
GCCAGACTCCATGATCTATTCCAGCCCGTACCCGGACCTTGAGCTGTTCGGCGGCTCCGTCTACGACCTCATCTTCAACGACCTTTCCGGCGATGACGCCCAGCGCACCGCGATCACCGAGCTGACCACCGGCGACACCGTCACGTACGCACAGCTGCAGGAGATGGCAGACGCTATCGCCGGGTATTTGGCTGACCGCGGTATCGGCCCCGGCAACGTGGTCACGCTGCAGATCCCGAACTCCATCAACTTCGCCGCAGCCTTGTTCGGCATTTTCCGCGCCGGGGCCACGGTCAACCCGATCGGCGTGCTGCTGAACGACGCTGACGTGGAGAAGGTGGCCACAATGGCCGGCGCTGACCTGTTCATCGGCGTGGCCGACGTAGGGCATGACAAGCATGTGTGGGATCACGAGTTGGCGGGAATCGTCGAAAAGCGAATGCCTGCACCCGAACTGAGCGTCGATGGCAGCGCGCTCGCGTCAGTGCCGTTCTCCTCCGGCACTACCGGGTTGCCGAAGGGCGTCATGCTCTCCCACAGCAACCTCACGTCGAATGTCTTGCAAGCAGTGTCCATGCTCGAGCGCAACGGCATGGACAAGCACGTCAACACCCTGTCTCCCCTGCCGTTTTCCCACATTTACGGCATGACCGCGCTACTGCTGTCACCGCTGTTGCTGCGCTGGAACGTGCACACCCTGCCCAAGTTCGACCTGGATGTCTTCCTACGTGCACACGGTGAGCACGACATCGAATTCACCTTCGTAGCTCCCCCGATGGCCGTCGCGCTGGCGAAGCACCCAGCTGTCACTCCCGAAGGCTTCGCGGCGAACAAGGTCATGTTCTCCGGCGCGGCGCCGCTCGATGAGGAAGTCGCGCGCGCCGTCGAACGTCGCCTGAAAACATCGTTTGTGCAGGGTTACGGCATGACGGAGACCTCACCCGCGGTGTGCATTGGCGTCCACGGCGAGACTAACCCCGGCTCCATCGGCTTCCCGGTCCCCAACACCGAGTGCCGCGTCGTGGACATTGAAACACTCGAGGACCTGGAGCAAGGCGAGTCCGGCGAGCTGCTCGTGCGCGGACCGCAAGTCATGCAGGGCTACCTCAACAATGAGGAGGCCACCCGCGAAACATTGCTTGACGGCGGCTGGCTGCGCACCGGCGATGTCGCTCGCGTTGCAGACAACGGCCACGTCTACATCGTCGACCGCGCCAAAGAAGTGATCAAGTACAAGGGCTACCAGGTCGCCCCCGCCGAGCTCGAAGCACTACTGCTCACCCACGAAGCGGTTGCAGACGCCGGGGTGGTCGGCGTCGACCGCGACGGCCTGGAAATCCCGCGCGCGTTCGTCGTCCTGCAACAGGGCGCGTCCTTGAGCGAGGAGGAGTTGATGGACTGGGTCGCCGAGCGGGTTACCCCGTACAAGAAGATCCGCGCGGTGACGTTCATCGACCAGATCCCGAAGAATCCGACCGGCAAGATTCTGCGCAAAGAACTTCGCGATATTCCGCTGGAAAGCTAAGGGGTTGATGGGAGCAATCCCACAGTGAATTCGCGCCGGATTCGTTTGATAAATCCTGCGACAAAGGTCACAATTAGGAGTGGAATTGTTTCGCTCCACATTTTTGAGAAAAGAGGGCAAAGATGGCTGACAGCCAGAACCCAGTCCACGAGCTGCTGGATCCGAAAACCGACTACTACCAGGTATTCGCCGACGTCGAAGGCGAAGATCTGGAGTGGTGGAAGAAGGCCCGCGACTTCTGTGACTACGCCCGCCCGTACGTGAACGAGGGTTGGGAGAAGGCCGAATACCAGCTCCACGTCGTCGAAGAGGCCGGTAAGCGCGGCCTGGTCCGCGACGGCATCGACATCGAGGGCGAGCCCCACATGTCCGTACGCGCCGCACGCCTCATGGCGTTCGAGCTCGCGCGTACCGACGCATCCCTCGGCACTGCTTTCGGTGTTCAGGGTGGTCTGGCTATGCAGTCCATCGCCATGTGCGGCTCTGAGGAGCAGAAGGCGAAGTACCTCAAGGCCATGTCCAAGCTGGAGATCCGCGGCGCCTTCGCGCTGACCGAGCCGGACCACGGTTCTGACTCCATCGGCCTGGAGACCACCGCCGAGCGCGACGGCGACGAGTGGGTCATCAACGGCGAGAAGAAGTGGATCGGCCACGGCTCCGTCGGCCACATCGCCGTTGTGTGGGCGCGTGACACCTCCGATGGCCAGGTCAAGGGCTTCATCGTCGATCAGGACCAGGACGGCTACGAGGCTGAGACCATCACGGGCAAGGCGTCCCTGCGCGGCATCCCGCAGGCGCACATCAAGCTCAACAACGTGCGCGTCTCCGACGACCGTCGCCTGCCGAACGCGAACTCTTTCCGCGACACTGCGAAGGTCCTGGCCGGCACCCGCATCTCCGTGGCATGGGCCTCCCTGGGTCTGGCCACCGACTGCTACGAGAAGGCCCTGGACTACGCGCAGCGCCGCACCCAGTTCGGCCGCCCGCTGGTGAAGAACCAGATCATCCAGCAGCGCCTGGCTGACATGCTGCAGGACCTGACCTCGATGTTCCTGTACTGCCGCCGCCTGCTCGAGCTGGAAGAGTCCGGTGAGATCACCGAACAGCAGGCAGCCCTGGCCAAGGTCCACTGCACCCGCGCGGCCCGCAAGATCTCCGCCGACGCACGCGACATGTTCGGCGGCGTGGGCATCCTGCTCGAGAACGACGTTGCCCGCCACCACGCCGACATTGAGGCCCTGCACACCTACGAGGGAACCGACACGATGCAGTCCCTCATCGTGGGCAAGTCCATCACCGGCGTCGGTGCTTTCGCCGGCTAGGCCCCTGTCCCCTCTGGTGACTCCCAGCTGCATCGCGACCGGCCCCCGGCGTGGTGCAGCTTTTCTAGCTCTCATTACCTGTTCCACTTGACCGAAGAAGCGAGAAAACTCATGACACAGACCGACGAGAACCTCACCGGCGTTGCCGCCCTGTTGAACCCGAAGACTGACTACTACCAGGTGTTCGCCGATGTCGACGGCGAAGACCTCGAGTGGTGGAAGAAGGCTCGCGAGTTCATGGAGTGGGCCCGCCCTTCCCTCAACGATTCGTGGGAGAAGGCCGAGTACAACATTCCAGCAGTGGAGGAAGCTGCCCGCCGCGGCCTGGTCACCGACGGCATCGAGATCGACGGGCAGCCCGGGATCTCAATCCGCGCCAACCGCCTGATCCAGATGGAGCTGGCGCGTACCGACGCGTCTACCGCCACCGCCCACATCGTGCAGTCCGGCCTGGCCATGCGTTCCATCTCCGAGTGCGGTTCCGAGGATCAGAAGGCTAAGTACCTGGGCCCGATGTCGCGGATGGAGATTCGCGGCGGCTTCGCCCTGACCGAGCCCGACCACGGCTCTGACTCGATCGGCCTGGAGACCTCCGCGCGCCGTGAGGGCGACGAGTGGGTCATCAACGGCGAAAAGAAGTGGATCGGCCACGGCTCCGTCGGCCACATCACGGTCGTGTGGGCCCGCGACGAGGAAGACGGCGAGGTCAAGGGCTTCATCGTCGACCAGGACCAGGAGGGCTACTCCGCCGAGACCATCACGGGCAAAGCATCCCTGCGCGGCATCCCCCAGGCGCACATCAAGCTTAACGACGTCCGCGTCTCCGACGACCGCCGCCTTCCCAACTCCCACACCTTCCGGGACACTGCCCGCGTGCTCACCGGCACCCGTATCGCGGTGGCCTGGGTCGCGCTCGGCATGGCGATCGACTGCTACGAAAAGGCCCTCGACTACGCCCAGCGCCGCGTGCAGTTCGGCCGCCCGCTGGTGAAGAACCAGATCATCCAGCAGCGCCTGGCCGACATGCTGCAGGAAATCACCTCCATGGCGCTCTACTGCCGCCGCCTGCTCGAGCTCGAGGAAGCCGGCGAGCTCAACGAGAAGCAAGCCGCCCTGGCCAAGGTGCACAACACCCGCGGCGCCCGCAAGGTCTCCGCTGATGCACGCGACATGTTCGGCGGCGTAGGCATCCTGCTCGAGAACGATGTCGCCCGCCACCACGCGGACATCGAATCCCTGCACACCTACGAGGGCACCGACACGATGCAGTCCCTCATCGTGGGCAAGTCCATCACCGGTGTGAGCGCCTACCGCTCCTAACCTGAAGGGGCGTGGCACCTGGCCAGCCCTCCCCTGCTGGCCCGTCCCGGCCCCTAATCCTCGAACAGTAGCGCTCGGAACGGGCCCTTAGTCGAGCTCGACTTCCAAGAGTGTCCCGTCCCGGTCCGCCACAACGGTGACCGGGTGACCACCGAAGAGATCACCGTCGTCGAATTCGATAAGTATCTCGCCTTTCTCCGGGACGATCACGCTCGTCGGGCGGAAACGCCTAGCGACGTCCCGCACTCTCCATTCCCGCGCGGGAGTGCGGCGGCCCTCAGCTTCGGCGACATCGTGGCGCCATTCGTTTGCCCTGGGCAGGGCCTCAGTGGCGGCGAACTTGCGGGCATCCTTGAGAAACTTTCGCGTGATAACGCGGTTCAGAACGTGCACGGCTGATGCGAACCGTTCTTCGTGCTGAGTCAGCCCCTGAGAGAGTGGATCCGGATCCTCATAGGGGATGCTGACATTGACACCGAGTGATTTTGCGTGCCCTTCGAAGGAGCCAACGAAGCCTCGTTGAATGGTCAATTGGCCAAGCTTTGTATTGATCACCCCATTCTTGGCCGCACCTGTGGCGATGTCCTCCAGCTCCGGATCCGATTGAGGAGAGATCACGTCCCACACCGAGAAGAGAAGCGCGGTCCCTTGCGCCCGATACTTGGAGAAAGGAGACAATGCCCCTTTCGCCCGGTACACCGTGAATGGTTTCAAATCTGCCATTTCACCGGGATCGAATGACATCTTCCCGTTCTTCGTGCGATTAACCTGCGGGTATGCGATGTTGATCTCACCTGTGTGCACCGCACCATCCGGAAGCGTTCGCACAACGAGACCATCCACATGCTCAAGTTTGACGCTAACGCTGTCCTCACCGAGAAGGTTGTTTCGGGCTCCCCGCGCAGGCACCTCAGTGAGAACGAGGAGGAACTCCAGTTCATCCCCCTTCAACAGTGATTTCACGGCAGGTTCATTCGGGAATTCGCTGTAGAAGGAGAGCACGGCGCCGATTTTAACCGCGACGGTTCAGTACCGAGTCGGTGTGACCGTCGGCAAGCTTCTTTGGCTAGTGGAACTGGCTTGCTGCATTTATCCCAGCGGTCTTCAAGGGAACGCGGCTAGGCTCGGCGAGAGTTCTCGCTTCCGTGTTTCTGAGAGGAATTCGTCATGAACTCAATCGGCAACCCCGCTCCTCTTCCCGCAGACCGCATCGGCCTGGGTTGCATGGGCTTCAGTTGGGGTTACAGCAGACCTGGTCAGCTGGACGACAATGCAAGCGTAAGCACCATACGTGAAGCCTTCGATGCTGGAATCAGGCACTTCGATACCAGCGACATGTACGGAGCCGGCCACAATGAAGAACTCGTAGGCAAGGCCTTTGCAAACAACTCGGATGTCTACATCGCTACGAAGGGCGGCATCGTCGTCGATAGTGTCGAACCCTTGCAGATGCATGTTGATGGTTCCACCCGGTACCTCCGCGATGCCCTCGACGCGTCCCTGCGCCGGTTGAATCGTGAACATGTGGACCTGTACTACCTGCACCGCCTCGATGGAACCATTCCGGTGCAGGAACAAGTTCAGGTGCTTGCCGACGCTCAAGCCGCCGGGAAAATCCGCAATATCGGAGTGAGCGAACCGACCTACGACCAGTTAGTCGCTGCTTCCGAGGTAGTCACCATCGACGCGGTCCAATCTGAACTCTCAGTCTGGACCCGCGACCCGCTGAAAGACCAGCCCTCTGAGCACGCAGACAGCAAGACCAACGTCCTGCAGTGGTGTGAAGACAACGGGGCGTCTTTGGTGGCCTTCTCCCCGCTCGGCCGCGGTTACCTCACCGGCACGTTGAACACGTCCGAACTCATGGAGGGCGATTTCCGTAGTTGGATGCCACGTTTTACCCCGGACGCGCAGGAACGCAATGCTGTCATCCTTGAAACTCTTCAGCGCATCGCGGAAAAACACGGAGTGGCAACATCCCAGGTCGCTCTTGCCTGGGTGCTCAGCGTCAGCCCAGCGGTGAAAGCGATTCCAGGTAGCCGAAGCATTGCCCACATCGTCTCCAACTATGAAGCAGCGAACGTGCAGCTCGACGCCGATGACATCGCGGCGATCAATGACTTGCCCGAGCCAACCGAATCCCGGTACTGATGCCCCCTCAAGATTCGGTTGACTGTCTCATTGTCATCGATGCCCAAAAGTGGATTCTTGATCTCTGCGAGAATCAGTCCGTTCGCTCCAACCTCATCAGAAAGATTGCGGACACAGTTGATACCGCGCGCAACCACGGGACGGATGTGCTGTGGATCCAGTTCCGCACAATGGATGACTCTGACGGCGGCCCGCTCGGTAAAGCGCGTCTCTTGTCGGAATGCGGTTACCGGGAATCTGACCCCATCATCACCAAGTTCGGGATCGACGCCTTCTCAGACACCTCCCTGGACCAGGAATTGGGAGCCCGACAAACCGGACGCATTGCACTCGCTGGGTTCTCGACAGCTCACGCCGTGCTCGCTACCGCCTCCACGGCAGTGCGCTTGGGATATGAAGTGATCGTTTACGGTTCTGCCTGCAGTGCCCCGACAAAAGGCGAACACGAGCACGCGCTACAGCAATTGTCCAAAATAGACTCAGTGACCGTTCTTTGACCTTGTAGAAGTGGCGCACCTACGAAGGATGCAGGTAAACAGCCACATCGTTGAACATCCCGGGGTTAAGTAGCAGAATGTGTGTCTGATTTTCAGCGTTTGCGCTGGTCAGGATATGTAAATCAGGCTTGAATAGGGTTCTGGACCTTATTCGGGCGGATCAAACCTGAAGCTTGTGCCTAGTCGGCGTCTGTAGCCAGGTGCGAGTACACCGCGAGGTCGTTGAAGGCTCCTCGCAGCAGCTCGGCATCCCTGCAGATCCCTTCAAGCCTGAATCCGGCTCGCTCCGCGACCCGACGAGAAGCGTGGTTATCCACTGCGGCGCGTAGCTCGACGCGGTGGATGCCAGCCTCATGTGCGTGCTGTGTAACGGCACGCACCGCATCGGTCATGATGCCGCGGCCACGCGCCCACGGGGCGGCCGTGTAGCCCAGTTTAGCCTCGTGACCGGACTGCTGCCGCATTTCAATGCTTCCGGCATAGCGCCCCTCCACAACGATCACCCACCGCGTCACCCCGGTTGGAGGAGCGTCCATGAAGGACCGCAGATGATCCTGCGTGTACGGATGCGGGACATGTGTGAAGCGCACCGTCAGTTCGTCTTCGACGGATTCCAGAATGTCGTCAGCGACGTCGGGGATCTCATCGACCTGGTCCCACGGGACAAGTTCCATGGGTAGTGACGTTATCAATCCCGATGCGCACGTGGTGCTCGACATCAGCCAGCAGCCGCTCGCCCGCGGTTACCAGCATCGAACGTTTCCCGCAGCGCGATTCCCATGACACAAGCTGCATGATCAGCGACGAAACCCGACGGCTAGCGCTTACTGTCTTTGCAGATCGTTGAAGATCTGCTCGTTGAAATCGTAGACATACGGGCCCCATTTTCTAATGGCCGTGGTCAAAGCGGCGTCGTCTAAACCCATGCTCGTATCTACCACCCCGCACGTGAACATCTCGATGTGGTCGCCGTTATCGTATACGTAAGCTACGGGAGCCGCCTCTTGCATGTTCAGCCAGTTGATCGAGTGCGCAAGCGCCTCCCCCAAACCGGGCCGGGACGGCAGCGACGACGCGATGATGAACCGGAGCGCACCGTCTGCGACTTCGATGTCCATTTGCTGGCCGCCGATGCTGGTCTCTACGAATTGCCCAGTGTCAGTGGTGCGTACCTGCGGCATCGCACCAGTTATCTGCGTCATGCTGCGCGCCACACGGGTCGCAGTGACTGGGGGTCCGACCTCGTCGTCGGGAGTGCATTCGTCGTTGTACACGTCATAAATGTCAGAGTTCAATTTGAACTGTTCGGGGATGGCCACAGGGACCGTTACATCGATGAACCCGTGGCTAGCCATCTCGCGGTACCACGTATCAATTTCGCGAAGGCAGGTGTTCCACCACGACTGGACTTGCCCTGACGTGAGGCTTTCGCTGGCAAACATCGTCGATTTCGCCATCACCCGGTCCTCATAAAAGACGAACCGGCACATCCCGAAAGCGGGCATCTGCGGCGCATTGCTGAACACCAGAACCTCGGGTTCTTCGGAGACCACCCCCGGCAGCAGGAAGGTCGCCTCGATCGAGGCATGCTCGTCATTGAGCGCGATGAACGCTGCCATTCCATCCACCGGATATTCGCCGGTGACCTGAGCCCTCTCGTCGCCGGTGAGAACGTGTCGGCCGAGATACGCTAACGCTACAGCGCACGCATTCAGGGTGAAGGGGATCTGCATTGTCGTGTGCTCCTGTTACTCGGATCGGATCGCTCACATAAGCGTATCTAAGTACTCGCACCACATGCGAAAGAACCGGCTCCCAGGTAGAAACCCGGGGCCGGTTCTCGGAGGTCGCATGCAGTGCCTTGGGGCGTGCTAATTGTTCAGCGGCTTACGCGTGGTGGCCATAGCCACTGCGCGGTCGTGGTTCTCCTGGCGGGCCAGAACCTTGGCGGCTGCCTCGGACTGGCGCTTACCCAGCTCCTCCTCGGAGGCAGTGCCTTCACCGGCGAAGACGGAGGCGAGGGCCTCGCCGATGGCGGCGTCGGTCTCGGAGCCCTCGGTGTACTCGAGGGTCTCGTTCGTGAGAGGGAGTTCGGCGTCGGCCGGGGCGGTGTAGCCGTCGGCAAGCTTCTTCACCAGCTCCAGCGCACCCTCAACGACGTGGTCCGGGGACTGGATGATCTCGTCGTTGTCGCGCCAGAAGTCGATGTTCGCAGCCGGCACCGGCTTAACGGTGCCCAGCAACGCGTCGAACGCGACCTTGTGCGGGTTCGGCACACCGAGTTCCACCAGGCGCTCTAGCAGGCGCACCGGGCCGGACCAGCCCGGGAACAGGCCAACGTTGCGCTCCGGGAAGCCCACGCGGGTCTCGGCGTGGATGACGGACGCGTCGGTGTGCAACAGGATCTCCATGCCGCCGCCGAGCGCGACACCGCGCACAGCGCCAACAACCGGGTACGGGGCGGTGCGCAGCGCGCGGAAACCATCGATACCCTGCTGGATCGTGCGGCGGAGTTCCTCGTTGTCGCCCTCCGGGCCAGACAGCTTGGCAATGGTGCCCAGGTCTGCACCGGCGGAGAACGCACGCTCCTCGTCGTTAGCGATGACCAGGCCCTTGAGGTCCCACTCGTGGGCGTGGGTCAGCAGCTCGGTGACGTTGTTGGAGTTGGAGTTCATCGGGGTCTTGTAAGTGAAGACACCGAAGCCTGCGTAGTCGCCCTCACCGAGCTTGTACACTGCAGCGTCCTCGTTCTCAGCGACGACCTCAGCACCGTCGACGAGCTCTGCAACCTTGATCACGCCTTCGCGCTCCGGGAAGTCGGTCAGGGTGCCGTCGGTGCCGAGCACCTTGCCGTCGGCGTAGAACCCGCCTGCGTTCTTGGCGGATTCAAGGAGGGCGGGGGTGTCGTCGAAAAGCGATGCGACGTAGTCGATGCCAATGGAATCAGCGAGCTCGAACGGGCCCTTCTTCCAGCCGTAACCGAGCTGCATGGCGATGTCGATCTGGTCGACGGTGTCGGTGATCTCCGGAGCGGTGTCGCAGCAGTACTTGATGAAGGTCTTGAAGACCTCCTTCGCGTACTCACCTTCCGGCGTGCCGGACTCCATGAGCTCCTTGGCATCCTTCGGCACCTCGAAGGACTCCTTCGGGCGGTAGTCGCCGGCTTCGAAGTCGTAGACCTCGTCGCGGCCGCGGTAGAAGCCGGACTCGGCGGTGCGGCCGGTGAAACCCTTGTCCAGGAGGGTCTTGAACTCGTCGCGCTCAACGATGTTGTAGTCGTGGTACGCGTCCGACTCCGGCAGGGCCTTCAGCAGCGAGCCCCAGATACCCGGGACGAGCTGAATGCCCACGTAGTCGAACAGGCCGAAGATGCCGGTACGCGGAACGCCGAACGGGCGGCCGAAAGCGACGTCAGCCTGCTCCGGCTTGATGCCCTGGTCGAAGGCGACCTTGGCGCCGACAGCCATCCAGAAGTTACCGATGCGGTTGGCAATGAAGCCCGGGGTGTCGCGGCAATCCACGACGACCTTGCCCATCTGACGCTCCAGGACGTGGTGCATCTGCTCGTTGATCTCGGCAGAGGTCTCCGGGCCCTCGACGTACTCCACCAGGCGCATCACGCGCGGCGGGTTGAAGAAGTGGGTGATGGAGAAGTCGCGCTTGAACTCTTCAGATGCCTCACCCAGCAGGACCTCCAGCGGAATGGTGGAGGTGTTGGAGGACACCGGGGTGCCCGGCTTGCGGTGCGCGTCAACCTTGGCGAAGGTGTCGCGCTTGACCTGGATGTCCTCGAAGACAGCCTCCACGATCCAGTCGACCTCGCCGAGGCGGTCCAGGTGGTCCTCGGTGTTGCCCGGGGTGACCAGCTTGGCGTACTCGGGGCGCTGGAAACCGTGGCGCTTGATCTGGGTGTCAATGCCGTTCTGGGCGCGGCCGTCGCGGTCGCCTTCCTCATTCGGCAGGTCGAGCAGGTGAACCTTGATGCCTGCGTTGGCCATGTGCGCGGCGATGCCGGCACCCATGGAACCAGCGCCGAGCACTGCAGCAGTTGTGATGTCTTGAGCCATTTGTTTAAACCTCCAGTACGAGAGCGATGCCCTGGCCGCCGCCGATGCACGCGGTAACAAGGCCGAGGCCGCCGCCAGCGTTCTTCAGCTGGTGGATGAGCTTGGTGGTCAGGATGACGCCGGTAGCGCCGATCGGGTGGCCGAGAGCGATAGCGCCACCCTGGATGTTGGTCTTCTCGTTGTCGAAGCCCAGGCCGTCTGCGACAGCGATGCACTGTGCGGCGAAAGCCTCGTTGGACTCGATGAGCTTGATGTCGTTCAGGTCCAGGCCCGCCTTGTCCAGAGCCTTGGGCACAGCGCCGATCGGGCCGAGACCCATGGTGGCCGGGTCGCAGCCAGCCAGGCCCCAGGAGACAATCTTCGCCATCGGCTCCAGACCGAATTCCTTCAGGCCGGACTCGTTGGTCATGACGGTGGCAGCAGCAGCGTCGTTAATGCCCGACGAGTTACCCGCGGTCACGGTGCCTTCCTTGCTAAACGACGGGCGCAGCCCCGCCAGCTTCTCCAACGTGGTTTGGCGCGGGTGCTCGTCCGTGGTGAACTCGCCGACCGGAACGATCTGCTCTTCGAACTCGCCGTTGGCGATAGCGGCTGCGGCGCGCTCCTGGGACTGCAGGGCGTACTCGTCCTGGCGCTCACGCGAGATGCCCACCTTGGCTGCGATGTTCTCGGCGGTAATGCCCATGCCGCCGTTGCCCATCGGGTCAGTGAGAGCACCGGTGAGCCAGTCGATCAGGCGTCCGTCGCCCATCTTGCGACCCTGGCGCATGCCCTCGACGGAGTACGGAGCCTGGGACATGATCTCCACACCGCCGGCGATGGAGAGCTTCGCATCATCGGTCATCAGCTGCTGGGCAGCGGAAATGATGGCCTGCACGCCGGAACCGCACAGGCGGTTAACACCGTAGGCGTGGGAGCTGTTGGGCATGCCCGCCTCAAGGGAAACCGCACGGGAAGTGTAGTTGTCGCGCGGGATGGTGGTGACCACGTTGGCCCACACTGCAGAGTCGAAGTTATCAGCGGAAACGCCGGACTCCTCGATCACAGCCTTGGCGATGTGCGCGCCGAGGTCGATGGTCGGTGTCTTCGACAGCGAGCCGCCGAAGGTGCCGATCGGGGTGCGTTTGGCCTGGGTGATGTAAACAGCTTCAGACATGGAGCTCCTTAGTGACTTGTCGTGGATTACACATCCCCACAAGTATAGGAAAGATCACACCACCAGATCGCGGAAACCAGACGATTCCCAATCATCGCTCAGCCCCGGAATACTGCTCGCACTTATAAGCCATTCCGCACGTTTCTGACCAGCAGTAATGGGCGAGCAGTATTCCAGAAAACCTCGAGCAGTATTCCAGGTCCTTAGGTCCCTAGGTGCTGCGTGGTCAGCAGCCCACGCCGCTGACGCTCCAGAATGTCCGAACGCATCTGGACAACCAGGAACCACACGATGGCGAACATGATCCCCACAGCGCCGACGGACCAGTGGATGAAGAAACCGACCACAATCAGCGGCACCTGCAACCCCAGGTTCAACCACAGCGCGCCCGGCCGGCGCTGCACGAACGCAGCAATAAGGTGGGCGAAGCCCATCACGGTGACGAACACCCAGTTGAAGGTGGTCCACAACGCGCCTTCCTGGATTTTCAGAATCACGGTCAGGCAGAGGAAGATCGTGATGGCCTCCATGATGAGGGTTCCGGACATCACTCCGGACAGGCCCTTCATCGGGTCCTTGACCGGCTCCTGGCCGGGGCCGAGCGGACCGTACTCGATGTCGTCAGATCGACGAGACTCGCGCGGCTTGCGAGGGCTTCGGGACATCATTGCGGATCCTTTCCAAACATCGCGCGTGCTTCACCCGCGGTGACCACCGAGCCGGTGATGAGCACGCCTGAACCGGATTGCACGCCAACTGCTTCGAGGGCTTCTTCGGCGAGTTCGACTGCCAGCGAGTATGCCGAAGGTAGGTGCTCTTCAACGTGGACGCGCTCTTCGCCGAAGACATCTCGGGCGATCTCGGCGAGCTCAAGGGCGTCGGTGGCGCGCGGGGTAGACGTCTGGGTGATCACTACTTCACTCAAGACCGGCTCGAGGGCTTGGAAGATGCCCAGAGCGTCTTTGTCGTCGAGAATGCCGAGCACTCCGACCAGCCGCGCGAACTCGAAGTCGCGCTCCAAGGCTGCGGCGAGCGCGCGGGCCCCGTGGGGGTTGTGGGTGGCGTCGATGAACGTCGTCGGGGTGGAGCGGACGCGCTCCAGGCGACCCGGCGAGACCGCCGCGGCGAACCCGGCACGCACTAGCTCCGCGTCGAGAGTCTTGCCGGCACCAGCGCCGAAAAACGCTTCCACGGCGGCCAACGCGACTGCGGCGTTGCGCGCCTGGTGTGGCCCGGACAGGGGCAGGAAGATCTCGTCATAGTCTCCGGATAGCCCGCGCAGGGTCAACGTCTGCCCACCAACGGCGACGGTGGAGGATTCCACACCGAACTCCTGCCCCAGCCGAGCCACAGCGCTGCCCACCTCGACGGTGCGCTCGAGCACGACGCGCATGGCCTCGGGCTCCTGGTCTGCGACAACTGTCACGGACTCCGGGCTCTTCACAATGCCTGCCTTCTCCGCCGCGATCTGCTCGATCGTGTCGCCGAGGTAGTCGGTGTGGTCCAGCCCAATCGGCATGATCACATCGACATCAGCGTCGACGACATTGGTCGCGTCCCACGTCCCGCCCATCCCTACCTCGACGACGGCAATATCCACCGGGGCATCAGCAAACGCCGCCAAAGCAATCCCGACAATCGCTTCGAAATAAGACAGGGGGTGGTCGGATTTGTCGTCGACAAGCTGCATGTAGGGCTTGATTTCCTCGTACACGCGCACGAAGTCGGCCGGGTGGATAGGAGCGCCGTCGATACCGATGCGCTCCGTGACGGTCTGCAGGTGCGGGCTGGTGGTGCGGCCCACCCGCGCGCCGAATGTGCGCAACAGCGATTCGATCATCCGCACGGTCGATGTCTTGCCGTTCGTACCCGCGACGTGAATGACCTTGTAAGACTGCTGCGGCTGGCCCAGCAGATCCATCAGCATCTCGATGCGCTCCAACGACGGATCCAGCTTCGTCTCCGGCCACCGCGCCCGCAGCTCCTGTTCGACGCGCGCGAGTTCTGCGAGGTCGCGCTCCGTCACAGGCTTTTCGACGGTCTCTTCTTCCGTCTCCTGCCCATCCCCGAGATTGAGGACGAGGCCGTCCTCGTCCATATCGACGTTGAAGCTGTCGTCGCTCAAACTATCCTCCCAATCCGTCGAGGCGGGCGGTGACGCGCTCGACCTCTTCCTGCGCGACCTGCTGACGGGTGCGCATCTTCGCCACAACCTCCTCCGGCGCCTTCGCCAGGAAAGCCTCGTTGCCGAGCTTCTTACCGGTGGTCTCCAGCTCCTTCTGCGCGGCGGCGAGCTCCTTTTCCAGACGCTTGCGCTCAGCGGCAAGGTCGACCGTGCCCGAGGTATCCAGCGCCACATCGATCGTGGCTTGGCTCAAGCGCACCTCGATGCTTGCCGACGGCGCGAAGCCCTCCTCCGGAGCCTCCACCTTCGCGATCGACCGGACCAGCTCCTCCTGCCCCACCAGATCGGCTGCCGCGAAGTCGAGTTTCGCCGGAACCTTCTGCGAGGGCTTGACACCCTGGTCGGAGCGGAAGCGGCGCAACTCAGTGATCAGGGCGATTGCGTCCTCAATCCGGCGCTGCGCGGCCTCGTCGGGTTGCGCGCCGCCATTAGTGTCCTCCGCTGTCGGCCATGGTGCCAGGCACAGCGACTCTTCTTCCGTGAGCGCTTTCCACAGGACTTCGGTGACGAACGGCATCGTCGGGTGCAGCAGACGCAGGACCACGTCGAGGACGCGGCCGAGAACGATCTGCGTGTTGCGGCCGCGAGCGCGGTCCGCCCCACTCGCAGAATCGAAGTCGCGCGGAATCTGAGTCTTCGCGATCTCCAGGTACCAGTCGCACAGCTCGTCCCAGGCGAAGTGGTAGAGCTCCTCGTTGGCCTTGGAGAACTGGTAGTCGTCGAGAAGCTCGTCGACGTGGCCGCGCACCGTCTCGAGGCGGTCGAGGATCCACCGGTCCGCATCAGTGAGTTGCTCGCGGGGCGGCAATTCTCCGAGCGCAGCTCCGTTCATGAGCGCGAACTTCGTCGCGTTGTAGAGCTTGGTGGCGAAGTTGCGGGCAGAGGCGGCGTTGTCATCGCCGATCGGCAGGTCGATGCCCGGGTTAGCGCCGCGGGCTAGTGCGAAGCGCAGTGCGTCCGCGCCATAGTCGCGCACCCAGTCCATCGGGTCGATGCCGTTGCCCAGCGACTTCGACATCTTTCGCCCCTTCTCGTCGCGGACGAGGCCGTGGAGGAAGATGTGCTCGAAAGGTATCTGTGGACGGCCGTCGGTGCCAGAGCCGAGCACGTCGGGCGTTTGAGTCCCCGCGAACGTGCCGAACATCATCATGCGGGCAACCCAGAAGAAGAGGATGTCGTAGGCGGTGACCAGCACGGTCGTCGGGTAGAACTTCTCCAACTCAGGGGTTTTGTCCGGCCAGCCCATCGTGGAGAACGGCCACAGTGCAGAGGAGAACCAGGTGTCCAGGACGTCCGGATCTTGCTCGTAACCGGCCGGCGGCTCCTCGTCGGGGCCACAGCAGACAATGTCGCGTTCGCCGTTCTCGTCTTCGGGGCCGTACCAGATCGGAATGCGGTGGCCCCACCACAGCTGGCGCGAAATGGTCCAGTCGTGCATGTTGTCCACCCAGTCGAAGTAGCGCTTGCTCAACGACTCTGGGTGGATCTCTGTGTCGCCGGAACGGACGGCATCGCCGGACATGCGGGCGAGCTCGTCGACCTTGACAAACCACTGCAGCGACAGGCGCGGCTCGATTGGCTCACCCGTGCGCTCGGAGTGGCCGACGGAGTGGACGTAAGGCCGGACTTCTTTGACGATCCGGCCCATCTGTGCGAGTTCCTCGCGAACTCGCACACGCGCATCGAAGCGGTCGAGCCCATCAAACTGGGTACCGGTGCTCGCGATGTGGCCGGTGGAGTCCATGATGATCGGCATGTCCAAGTTATGGCGTAAGCCCATCTCGTAGTCGTTCGGGTCGTGCGCCGGGGTGATCTTCACGGCACCGGTTCCCAGCTCCATGTCGACGTAATCGTCGGCGATGACCTTGATCTTCAGATCGTCGCGGAACGGGTGGTCGAATTCCTGGCCCACCAGGTCCGTGTAGCGCTCGTCATCGGGGTGGACGGCGATAGCCACGTCGCCGAGCATGGTCTCGACACGGGTGGTGGCCACAACAAGGTGCGGCTCATCGTCGTTAAGCGAGCCGTAGCGGATGGAGACGAACTCGCCCTCGACGTCCTTGTACGCGACCTCAATGTCGGAGACAGCCGTCTCAAGCACCGGCGACCAGTTGACCAGGCGGTAGTCGCGGTAAATCATCCCAGCGTCATAGAGCTGTTTGAAGATGGTGACGACGGCGCGGTTCAGACCGTCGTCAAGCGTGAAGCGTTCGCGGGACCAGTCGACGGAATCGCCGATCGCCCGCATCTGCGACGTGATCGTGCCGCCGTACTTTTCTTTCCACTCCCACACGCGGCCGATGAATTCTTCGCGGCCGTAGTCGTAGCGGTCCTTGCCCTCGGTCTCCTTGAGCATCGCCTCGACCTTGGTCTGGGTGGCAATGCCAGCGTGGTCCATGCCCGGCAGCCACAGGACTTCGAAGCCCTGCATGCGCTTGCGGCGCGACAGCGAGTCCATGAGCGTGTGGTCGAGCGCGTGGCCCATGTGGAGCTGACCAGTCACGTTCGGCGGCGGCAACACGATCGAGTAGGCGGGCTTGTCCGAGGACGGATCGGCTGTGAAATAGCCCTTGGCTACCCAGTCCTCGTAGATGCCCTGCTCGATCTCCTGCGGCTCCCAGCTCTTCGGCAGGGAGTCGGCGCGGTTGGCGCCGATGAGGGACTCGTTGAATGTGTTGCCGCTTTGTTCAGTCACGCAGAACAGTCTAGCGGGGTCAATGCTCGCGCTGATAAGGGGGAAAGCTCTAGAACAGCTTGTCCGCGATCTCCGCTTCCGTGCGCAGTGCCTCAATGTTGGCGTCGATGCGCTCGCGCTGGAACTCGTTCAAATCCAAGCCTTCGACGACGCTCCACCGGCCGTTGATGCCGATGACCGGAAGACCGAAGACCAGCCCCTCGTCGACACCGTAGCTGCCGTTCGACACCACGGCCGACGTCACCCACTTGCCTTCAGTGCCGGCGACCCAGTCGCGCATGTGGTCCACAGCCGCCGACGCAGCCGAGGCCGCAGAAGAACGCCCGCGCACCTCGATGATCTCGGAGCCACGCTTAGCGACGCGCGGAATGAACTCCTCGACATACCAATCACGCTCCACACGGTCTTTCACTGGCTGGCCACCCACGGTCGCGTACTCAATGTCAGGGAACATCGTGTCACCGTGGTTGCCCCACACCGCAATGGACTCGAAACGGCTCGAGTGCTCGTCCAGCTGCTGGGACAGCATCGAGATCGTGCGGTTGTGGTCCAGGCGCATGAGCGCGTTGAAGTGTTCCGGGCCGACATCCGGAGCTGCCTTGTTGGCGATGTAGGCGTTGGTGTTGGCCGGGTTGCCGATCACCAGCACACGCACGTCATCTGCTGCGTGGTCATTGATGGAGCGGCCCTGGTCGATGAAGATCTTGCCGTTGGCCTCCAGCATGTCCGCACGGGATTCACCCTTGCCGCGCGGCTTCGCGCCGACGAGGAACGCGGCGTTCGTGCCGTCGAAAGCCTTCTTCGCGTCATCCGTGACGTGCAGATTGCAGATCTTGTTCAACGCAGAGTCGCTGAGTTCCATGGCTACGCCGTCGACCTTCTGCACGTTGTCCGGGATGTCCATCAGCGTCAGGTCCACCAGGATGTCGGGGCCGAACACTTCGCCAGCACCGATGCGCCACAGCAACGAGTACGCGATGTTGCCGGCGGCGCCGGTGACAGTGACTTTCACGGGTTGGTTCGGTGCAGTCATAGTGGATGATCTCCTTGCTGTAGCGTCTCACCCCCTGCCGGGGTTGTCCTCCAGGTCCATGCTACCCCCGTTCTTCTAGGGTTTTTCCACCCTGACTGCCCCGTTTACCCCCATATTCGCCCACCGTGCGAACAATTTAGGCAATCTTATGGTTGATCAATTAAGTATTTATCCCCCGGCCCCGAGGAGGCAGACGTGTCCGACCTGACCGCGCAGCGCAATCCGGTTGGCCACTCCGCGCCCGCAGTCAAGGCCCGCATCGAGCAGGCCGTCGATGTCGCGCTGCGCGAATTCGCTCGCAACGGGTACGCCGCCACCCGGCTGGAGACCATTGCGGCGGAAGCCGGCGTGACCAAACGCATGCTGCACTACCACTTCGGCGACAAGAAGGGCCTATACGTCAGTGCCCTGCAACGCGCTGCATGGTCCTTCTCCCCGCCGCAGGAATTCCTCGAACGCACCTTCAAGGTGCCTGTTGAGGGCATCCGCCGCTTTGTTGACTCGATCTTCCACCAGATGGTCCAGCACCCGGACTCAATCCAGCTGTTCCTGCGTGAGAACCTCGACCCGGTTCTGGACAAGAGCGACGTGACCGCCATCTGGAGCAACATGGACATGATCCTCCAGATCGAGCGGTTACTCATGATGGGTCAGGATGCCGGAGCATTCCGTCCCGGTGTGTCTGCCTCTGACCTTGGCTTCATCATCGCCTCGATCGCGTTCTTCCGTGTGGGAAACAAGGGCACGATGGACAGTTTCGGCGCGATCAACCTGTTCACCCCGGACAACACGGAGGGGATGCGGCGGCTCACCATTGACCTCGTGTTGTCGTTCCTGACCTCGACGATCCCCGACACTGGGCATAATTCTTACCTGACAGTGTCGCTGCCGAGGGACATGCAGGCAGGCTCGTCTGACGTTGAGCAAGGGGACGATGCTCTGCCCGTCGATTACAGCGTGGGCGAATCCGCCGACGACATTTACGACAACGGCAGCGGCGCCGGCACCCTCTAAGCGGGGCACGCTGTGGGTCGAGCCCGCTGTAGGTCGAACTCGCTGAAAGTCCCCGGCTTAAGCGGACTTCTTGGCGTCGCGGAGCACGTAGTCCGGCTCAGCGTCGTCGTTGACCACCGCATCAGTGATGACCACTTCGTCCACGTCATCGCGGTCCGGCAGGTCGTACATGATCGGGACGAGGATCTCTTCCATGATCGCGCGTAGGCCACGGGCACCCGTGCCGCGCTCCGCTGCCTTTTTCGCCACGGCATACAGCGCCCCGTCGTCGAACCGCAACTGCGCCCCATCCATGTTGAACAGGCGCTGGTACTGCTTGACCAGAGAGTTCTTCGGCTCAGTGAGCACGCGCACCATGGATTCTTCGTCGAGGTTCTCCACAGCGGCAAGAATCGGCAGACGGCCAATGAACTCGGGGATGAGACCGAACTTGACCAAGTCCTCCGGCTGCACCTGGGCGAGCATGTTGGCTTCCTCGCGCTCCGCGGCCGAATCGATCTCCGCGCCGAAGCCGATTCCCTTCTTGCCCACGCGTTCGGCGATGACCTTGTCCAAACCGTCGAAAGCACCCGCCACGATGAACAGGATGTTCGTCGTGTCCAGCTGGATGAACTCCTGGTTAGGGTGCTTGCGCCCACCTTGCGGCGGCACGGATGCAACGGTGCCCTCGAGGATCTTCAGCAGCGCCTGCTGCACACCCTCACCAGACACGTCACGGGTGATGGAGGGGTTCTCCGACTTCCGGGAGATCTTATCCACCTCATCGACGTAGATGATGCCGTTCTGGGCACGGTTCACGTCAAAGTCTGCTGCCTGCAGCAACTTCAGCAGGATGTTCTCCACATCCTCGCCGACATAGCCCGCCTCTGTCAGCGATGTCGCATCGGCGATCGCGAACGGCACGTTGAGCATCCGGGCGAGGGTCTGCGCCAGGTAGGTCTTGCCCGAGCCTGTCGGCCCGAGCAGCAGAATGTTGGACTTGGCAATCTCCACGTCCTCATCCCGCTTGCGAGCCCCCGAAGCAGCGGACTTCTCCGTGCGGACACGCTTGTAGTGGTTGTACACAGCAACGGCCAAGGTGCGCTTCGCGCGGTCCTGCCCGATCACATACTGGTCCAAGAACGAGGTGATCTCAGAGGGACGCGGCAGGTGCCCGTCGTCGCTCGTCTCCTGCGCCTGAGCGCCGGCCAGCTCTTCCTCGATGATCTCGTTGCACAGCTCAATGCACTCATCGCAGATGTAGACGCCGCCGCCGGCAATGAGCTTGCGCACCTGCTTCTGGCTTTTGCCGCAGAAGGAGCACTTCAGCAAATCCGAGCTGTCTTGCGTTACTGCCATGGGATGTGTCTCAACTCTCGCTTCTGTCTCGCCACTTAGAACTGACAACCTCAACGCTACCCGGCGGGTGGAACATTCCCGTCCGCCCCCGACCAGAAAACATGTGAGGTTTCGGTCTCTCGAGTGTAACCGTCCGAGCCGCCAAAACCGGCATTGATCGCGCGTCTGCAGGATGCCGGTAGTTCGGGAACAATGAATGCCATGACAATCCTTGACGCAAAAGTATCCGGCAATGAAAACAGTGAAAAGACCGTTGTCCTGCTGCCGTCCATCGGCACGACCCACGAGTCGTGGGATGCGCAGCTTCCCGCATTAGAAGACGAGTTCAAAGTGGTGCGCATTAACCACCGCGGTCACGGCGAGTCCCCCGTCCCGGCGGTCAATCTGGGCATGACCACGGTCGACGACCTCGCAAGCGATGTCATCGAGACCCTCAACTCGCTGGGCATTTCCTCCTGCGCAATCGTGGGCCTGTCCATGGGTGGTGCGATTGCCCAGCACCTCGCCGCAACATCCGACTTGGTCGAGCGCGCGGTCTTCGCTTCTACGGCGACGTTCCTCGGCGGGGCCGGCAAGTGGCAGGAGCGCTCCGACACTGCCCGCAACGAGGGCATGGGCCCGATCGTGGATCCTACGGTGGACAACTGGTTCACGGACGGGTTCAAGGCAGAGCACGGTGATGTCGTCGATAAGTTCAAGGCCATGGTCGGCTCTGTCGATCCGGAGGCGTACGCGCAGTGCGGCGATGCCTTGGCCAAGTGGGGTTTTGATGAGCGCCTGCAGGAAATCACCGTTCCGGTCCTGGCCATCGCAGGTTCCGACGATCCCTCCACCGGCCCCGACAAGCTCCGCGAGATCGCCGATGGGGTCACGGGCCCGAGCGAGATGAACGTCATCGAGCCCGCATCCCACCAGGTGGCAACGGAACAGCCCGACATGTTCAACGAAGCTCTGGTCGCGTTCCTCAAGGCCTAAGCTTTACGACGTCTCCCCTCGCCCCGATCCGGGGCGTTTCCCCCACCACAACCGCGATCCCTGGCTATGTTTAAAGCATCCCGTTACTTGACGATGCAAGGAATATCGCAATGATCGCCCTCCCGCGCCTAAACACCCGCCGAGCAGCCGCTGCCGTCGGCGCAGCTGTTCTGCTCCCGCTCAACCTCGTCGCATGCGGTGGAATCGAAGAACCCACTATCGACGACAGCGCCAGCCCCCAATCCCTCGACCCGGTGACCATCACCGAGACGATGTATGACGAAGCGGAGACCGAGGCTGAAGAAGAACCGGTTGATGATGAGCCCGCAGAACAAGCTCCGGTTGAAGAGTCCGAGGACCCCGTCGAAGTGTCTTGTTCCGCCGTAGAAGGAGACTTGGAGCATGACGGCAGGGTGCTCGGAGAATGCGACGGTGAATGGGCTTACGGCTACACCCCTCAGTCCGACGACTCCGTGTACTACATGCTTTCAGGCACCCACTGGGTGGAGATCCAGCCGGACGGCCAAACCTTTACCGGCTTCAACTGTTACGACGTGGACGCCTACGCAGACGATGGCGCACCGGCGTTCATCACTGACAGAATGATGGAGTGCGATTAGGAATTTAACGGGCAAAAGCTGCGTAACCAGTGCCAAGCCATTCAACCTAGGTAATTTGGCCTGTACAACTGTTGGTTGATTTGCTGGAGGCCACAATGACCACTCGTTCTGCAACCCACACTCTCAGCACCCTCGTCTGCGCGGCTCTACTTCCTCTCGGGCTAGCCGCATGCACCGAGGACGCCCCGCTTCCAGAACCCACCCCGAGTCCTGAGACCACAACGGAAACTGTCTCCGAGGAGACTGAACCAGAAACAGACGATAGCTCCACCACGGTCACAGTCTCCGAAACGGAAGAAGCATCTGACGCAGCCGCGGCTGCGGAACCGGCCGAATCCCCGACCGGCCCGTGCGAGTGGACCCCCGCAGAGGAAGGCGATATCGGTGACACCATCTCCACCTACTGCGACGGGCAGTTCGCCGTGATCGGGAAGTACCGCTCCGACAACGTGGAATACCTGCACTGGGACGGAAACGACTGGCAGCCAATTGAGCACGACGGACGCGATCCGGCGTCGAACTTCAAGTGCTACGACCACGACAAGGTGCGCGAGATGGGTGCGCCGGAAGAGTTCGTCGAAAAGCTCACTCCGTGCCATTAAGGCCGGTTCCAAGATTTAGTTCGCATGTTTGCATCGGCAACGAATTCTGACCTGGTCTTTTGGCTACCAAGATCAGGCCCGATGCAAACTAAATCTGCGGGACTAGAAGTCGTGGATCTGTTGCGGCGCCGGAACCGTTCCTCGGTTTGGCGCGTGAATGCGAATAAAGACAACGCCCCCGCGAATCCAGGCCGGTGAAGGCTGGACGCGGGGGCGTCGATAAGCGAAAAGCTCTTATGCGTTGAGCTTGCGGTAGTCGAAGACCTGGTCGATGATGCCGTACTCGACAGCTTCCTCAGCGGTGAGGATCTTGTCGCGGTCGGTGTCGATGCGAACCTGCTCAGCGGTGCGGCCGGAGTGGCGGGCCAGCGTCTCCTCCATGAGGCGGCGCATGCGCTCGATCTCCTGGGCCTGAATCTCCAGGTCAGAAACCTGGCCCTGGGTGCCCTGGGTGGCCGGCTGGTGAATGAGCACGCGCGAGTTCGGCAGCGCAGCGCGCTTGCCCGGAGCACCAGCAGCGAGAATCACCGCCGCAGCGGATGCGGCCTGACCCAAGCAGACGGTCTGCACGTCGGGGCGAACGTACTGCATCGTGTCGTAGATGGCCATCAGGGAGGTAAAGGAACCACCCGGGGAGTTGATGTACATCGTGATGTCGCGGTCCGGATCCTGGGACTCCAGGACAAGCAGCTGCGCCATGATGTCGTTGGCGGACGTATCATCGACCTGGGTGCCCAGGAAGATGATGCGCTCCTCGAAGAGCTTCGAGTATGGGTTGGTTTCCTTCGTGCCGTACGACGACTGCTCGATAAAGCTCGGCAGAACGTAACGGGAGTTAGGCATCTGGAAAGACATATTTTCTCCTTTGAATCTCTGCCGGGTTAGTTGCTGATGGTGCCTTGGGCGTTGGAGATCACGTGGTCTACGATCCCGTAATCCTTCGCCTCCTGCGCGGTGAACCAGCGGTCGCGGTCCGAGTCCTTGGTGATTTGCTCGAAGCTCTGGCCGGTGTGCTCCGCGATGAGCTCCGCCATCTCTTTCTTCGTCTGCGCGAACTGCTCCGCTTGGATGGCGATGTCAGCTGCGGTACCACCCACGCCTGCCGACGGCTGGTGCATCATGATGCGCGCGTGCGGCAGAGCAAAACGCTTGCCCTTCGTGCCGCCCGACAGCAAGAACTGGCCCATCGATGCAGCCAGACCCATGCCGTAGGTGGCAATGTCGCACGGCGAGTACTTCATCGTGTCGTAGATCGCCATGCCCGCCGTCACAGAGCCGCCCGGAGAGTTGATGTACAGCGAGATGTCGCGGTTCGGATCCTCTGCGGACAGCAGGAGGATCTGCGCGCACAGCTTGTTCGCAATCTCATCGTCGACCTGCTGGCCGAGGAAGATGATGCGCTCACGCAGCAGGCGCTCGTACACCGAGTCACCCAGGTTCATGCCGGTGGCCGGGGTTGTCATCTACAGTGCTCCTTCTAAATCAGTTTTCGTTGCGTCTCAAGTAACGCCCCACCCTAGTCGCGGATTCCCGCCGGGCGGTCTGTGTTCGCTGTCAGCGTGCGGGCTAACGGCAAACCCCGGCAGACGGGAGAATGTCCAGCCTGCCGGGGTGCACGAAGATTTACTTCTCGTCTGCCGAATCAGCGTCAGCGGCGTCAGCGTCTGCCTCAGCGGCTTCAACCACGGCTGCGTCGGCAGCCTCTGCCTCAGCAACCTCGTCCTCGTCGAGTTCACCGAAGTACTCGTTCGGATCGATGGTGTTGCCGTCCTCGTCCTTCACGGTGGTGCGCGCGATAGCGGCGGCCAGTGCCTTGCCGCGGCGGACATCGGCGTAGAGGTTTGCCACCTGGCCGGACTGCTGCAGCTGCATGATGAACTGGTTCGGGTCCATGCCGTAGGACTGGGCGGTGAACAGGATGTGGTCGGTCAGCTCCTGCTGGGACACCTCCGGCTCTTCCTGGTCGGCGACAGCATCGAGGAAAAGCTGGGTACGGATGGAGTCCTCGGCGTTCTCGCGGGACTCCTTGTCGAACTCCTCGCGGGTCGTGCCCTGCGCCTCGAGCAGCTGGGCGAAGGCGGACTCGTCGTGGGCCATCTGGCCGAGGATCTGGTGGAGCTGGTTGTGGACCTGCTCGTCGACAGCTGCGGTGGGCAGCTCGAAGGAGGACTGTGCCAGCGCGGCCTTGAGGACCTCGTCGCGGATGTCAGCAGCCTGCTGGTTCTTGCTGTTTTCCTCGAGCTGGGTCTTCGTGGACTCGCGCAGCTCCTCGACGGTGTCGAACTCGGAGGCCATCTGCACGAACTCTTCGTCGAGCTCCGGCAGGGTGCGCTCCTTAGTCTGCTGAACGGTCACGGTGATGGTGGCCTGCTCGCCCTTGTGCTCGCCGTACTGGATCTCGGACTCGAACTCAGCGGACTCGCCGGTCTTGAGGCCTTTAATGGCCTTGTCCAGGCCTTCCATGAGGTCATCACGGCCGATCTCGTAGGAAATACCCTCCGTGGAGGCCTCCTCAATCTTCTCGCCGTCGACGGTTGCCTCGAGGTCGATGACCGCGAAGTCGCCCTTCTTCAGCTTGCGCTTGGTGTCCTTGAGCTCACCGAAGCGGGCGCGCAGGTTGTCCAGTTCCTCCTCGACAGCCTCGTCGTCGACCTTGATCGACGGCACGGTGACGGAGATCTTGGAGAAGTCCGGGACCTCGATCTCCGGGCGGATGTCCACCTCGGCGGTGAACTCGACGTGGTCGTTGTCCTCGATCTCGGTGATCTCGATCTGCGGCTGGCCCAGCACATTGAGGTCGTTCTCGGTGACGGCCTGCTCGTAGCGGGTCGGCAGCATGTCGTTGACAACCTGCTCGAGGATCGGGCCGCGACCAAATCGGGCGTCGATTAGCTGGCGCGGAGCCTTGCCGCGACGGAAACCCGGGATGTTGACTTGCTGGGCAATCGCCTTGTACGCCTGGTCGATTTCCGTGCCGAGCTCCTCAAACGGAACGGTCACGGTCAGCTTCGCGCGAGTGTCGCTGAGCTTGTCCACGGAAGTCTTCACGGAAATACTCTCCTGGCTAATTGGTTGTTGTCGTTCAAATGTTCTCGGGGAAACGCGCGTTTCCCGGTCGGGGCGACAGGATTTGAACCTGCGACCCCCTGCTCCCAAAGCAGGTGCGCTACCAAACTGCGCCACGCCCCGTAAGCTGCGGTGGCTGCGCCGCGCGCAACCTGCTGGCTCACGGGTGACGATTCTAGTTGGGCTAAATACGGCCAGATTCATCGGGGGCCGGAAAGCCGTGCGAAGAAATTCAGCCCCCACGAATCCTCCGACAACTCATGATGCGGTCGTGTCCCGCTCACTTTGCAGATAATCTGCGCCTTCATTGATCAAACGGTCTGAATACAGATATCTCTGCTTGGTCACCCAAGCACTTCCTTTACCGCTCTCGTAGTTCCGGATTTCCACTGCCAATCGTTTGTGCAACCCGTGAGGCTGGACTTCTTCATCCGATGTCAAGACGAAGACTTGATAGCGTCCCCCGACCTCTCTTTTCTTGGGGCTGTTGGAGTTCTGAGCCCATCCATGTTCGAGTAAATGCTCTATCGCCTTGGCAATTTTTCGCGACTCGGGAGTTTTCTCTCCCTTGAGCCTTTTGATCTCATCCGTAGTGAACGGCACGTTGTCGCGCCTTTCCTTGATGAAGGGAAGTTCTTCTTTCACAGTTCTATCGACATAGAAGGCAATCCATTTGACTGGGCGGAAGGTTCGTCCTGGCTGACAGAGATAAACCCCCGTTTTTGTGTACAGCTCCCATTCTTGGAACCCCGGCACGAGAACAGTGTCCTGGGGTTCCGTGGGCCGCTTCCGGGCGAGAGGTGTCAACCGATCAATTTTGCGGAGAAATTCCTCGAATAGAGGGGCGATCGAACGCGCCGCCTGAAAAATTCGTTCAGCCTCGAAGGTGACGTCGAGTTCTAAGACAGAGTCGTGATGGGCGATTCTGTTTCGAAAGTTTCGAATGCCTTCCACCGTGGCAGACAGATCTTTTCTACTTACGGCTCTGGGAAAAGCCTTTGATAATCCTTCTCTCCAGAGTTCATCGTGCTTTGTGCCGAGCATACGGGTCCAGAAACCGAAGTGAAGGTTGGCAATAATCTGGCCTCTTAGGTCTCTGTGCTCGCTAGGAAGGCTGTCGCGTGTATCTTCGACGACCTCTCGAATCTCATCTCCAAGGAGCGAACTTCGGGAAAGAAGCCACGGAACCTTACCCGGTGTTTCGAAGATGGTTGCGAGTTCGCGATCAATCGCGTTCCTGAATCCCACCTCGAAATGCGCCAACAGCTCAAAGGCAGCGGCTGCCAATTCTTCGGCCCAAAGATAGAGTGCCCGCGCCGCTTTCTGATCCCCTCGAGCTTCATCCAGATAAGGCTGCATTCGAGGGGTGCTGACCAAATTGTCGAAGAAAAAACCTTCGCCACTCAACGTGGCCGTCTGCTCACCCATAAACGTCCCCCACCCGAATTTCGTCCATGCCACGCCCTGTTCCCCCAAAGAGGAGGTGACGGATTTCGTTTGCTACCCTAGTTCCCGTACGCCCCGGTGTCGCCTCTGCACATGCATGCGCCCGGGGCTAAAAAATTGCCGGGAAAGAACAAGAGCCGGCTCCTAGATTCCAGGAGCCAGCTCTGCGATGGAGGGAATGACGGGAATCGAACCCGCGTCTTCAGCTTGGAAGGCTGAGGTATTAGCCACTATACGACATTCCCACTGCGCTCTTTAGCGCGCCGATTATCCTAACCCAGCGTCGTGCGCGAGACCAAAATTGGAACTAGCGTGATCCTTTATCCGTTGTGGGTAGCGTGAGTCTCTTTAGCGTTCTTCTCATAGTCGCAGCGATCGGCGGCGTGGTTCTGCTGATCAACAACTCCCAGAACAACAGCCAGCGTGCGCTCGAGGGCAGCGCTTCGCTTGACGACGAAAAAGCAGACGCGCAACGGTGGGTCGACCGCCTCGGCCACCAAGTGCTCACAATATCCGGTGAGGATGCCGCATCGACTCAGGCCATGGCGGATGCCTCCGAGCGGTACAACGCCGCGAACTCCGCACTCCAGCGCGCCACCACAGTCAAGCAGGCCCTGCTGGCCCGCGAGTCCGCTCTGGAAGGCATGCA
This sequence comes from Corynebacterium sp. CCUG 69979, assembly GCF_024454095.1. Taxonomy (NCBI): domain Bacteria; kingdom Bacillati; phylum Actinomycetota; class Actinomycetes; order Mycobacteriales; family Corynebacteriaceae; genus Corynebacterium; species Corynebacterium sp. CCUG 69979. Next base: position 39,471 of record NZ_JAGPZA010000014.1, read on the forward strand.
CTATGTCAACGCCGCACGGGAGATCCTCGGGCTGGCACCGGGGCCAGAACTTCCCGAGCTGGAAGCGCAGCGCAAGGCTGGCAAGGTCACCGAGCACCGCACCATCGAGCACGAGGGCCAGTCTGTGACCGCCTCGCCGTACGCGAGTGCGGAAACCCCGCACTACTACCCTGGCGGCGTTGTCGCCGGTCGCCCAGTTCCGGCAGGTTGGTACTCCGCTGCCTGGTGGGGTCCGGCCATGATGACGGGCGTGTGGGCGGCCAGCTCGATGATGTTCTACTCCGCGATGTTTGCCGGCATGGTCGGCACGCCGAGCGCAGACCAGTTCGCTGCGGGCGACTTCGGGGCCGATACCGGCGACGCGGGCGAGATGGGCGACGGCGGGGACATGGATGCCGGCGATGCCGGTGACATGGGCGATGGCTTCGGCGGTATGGGCGACGGCTTCGGCGACGGTGGGGGGTTCGATTTCGGCTTCGATTTCTAACCCCTATCCATCCCCGCCCCAGCTGCTCCTTCTCAGCTATTTCGGCGGAGATCCGAAAATCGTTATGCAGGTCTCACACGTTCGCCGGGTGTAATGTAGGTCTCAACCGACACGCTATCTGAGTTCAAGGAGGGCCGACATGGCCAAGATCAACACCCGCATTAACGAGATGCTCGGCATCGAGCACCCCATCATCCAGGGCGGCATGCAATGGGTCGGCAAAGCCGAGCTGGCGGCTGCTGTTTCTAATGCGGGCGGCCTCGGCATCATCACCTCTTTGACCCAGCCCACCCCGGAAGACTTGGGCAATGAAATCGACCGCTGCCGCGAGATGACCGACAAGCCCTTCGGCGTGAACCTGACCATCCTGCCGACGATCACCCCGCCGCCGTACGAGGAGTACCTCCGCGTAGCCATCGAAAAGGGCATCAAGATCGTCGAGACTGCCGGCGCGAACCCGTCTCAGCTGGTGCCGGGCCTCAAGGCCGCGGGTGTGACCGTGATCCACAAGTGCACTTCCGTGCGCCACGCCATCTCCGCCCAGAACAAGGGTGTGGACATTCTCTCGATCGACGGCTTTGAATGCGCCGGCCACCCCGGCGAAGACGACATCCCGGGCCTGATTCTGCTTCCGGCTGCCGCTGACAAGCTGGAGATCCCCTTCGTCGCCTCGGGCGGTTTCGCTGACGGCCGTGGTCTGGCCGCCGCCCTGTCTCTGGGTGCCGAGGGCATCAACATGGGCACCCGTTTCGTCGCTACCGAGGAAGCTCCGGTGCACCAGAACGTCAAGCAGGCCATCGTCGACCGTTCCGAGCTGGACACCAACCTCATCCTGCGCACGCTGAACAACACGGCGCGCGTGGCGAAGAACGCGGTGAGCGACGAGGTCGTCGAAAAACTCAACCAGGGTGCGCAGTTCCCGGAGATCCGCGACCTCGTGGCCGGCAAGCGCGGCGCGCAGGTGTACGAGACCGGCGACCTGGACGCCGGCATCTGGTCAGCTGGTCCGGTCCAGGGCATCATCAACGACATCCCGTCGTGCCAGGAGCTGCTGGACCGCATCGTTGCTGATGCCGTGGAGATCATCGAGGGCCGCCTGGCCGGATTCGTGGCGAAGTAGCATGCGCGAGTTCAAGGGCAACATCACCTCCGAGACCGTCGAAGACGGTGCGGTGACTATCGTCCGCATCTCCAACCCGGAGAAGCGTAACGCGTTGGAGCCGGACTCCTACTGGTCTATCGGTGATGCTGTGAATGAGGCGGACGCGAACCCGGCGACCCGCTGCGTGATCATCACTGGCGACGACGCAGCATTTTGCTCCGGCATGGACTTGACCGTGTTTCTCAGCGGCGAAGAAGAGATCTCCGCGGGCAATTTCACCGCGATCGAGCACATGGTCAACGCAATCACCCGCGCTTCCGTCCCGGTGGTCGCTGCCGCGGAAGGCGCTGTCGCCGGCATCGGCGCGTCCCTGGCGTGCGCGTGCGACCTCATCGTTGCTGGCCAGAAGACCTTCATCACCCTCCCGTTCGGCCGCATCGGGCTCATGCCCGACGGCGGCGCCGTGGCGACGTTAGCTGCGTCGATTGGCCGCCACCGCACGATGCAGCTGGTGCTACGCCACGAGCGCATCCCCGCAGCTGACGCCGTGGCGTGGGGCCTGTTCACCGAGGTCTCGGACAACGCTCTCGACCGCGCTCTCGAGTACGCTCGCGAGTTCAGTTTCTCCCCGCGCGGGGCTCTGGCGGACGCGAAGCGCGCCGTCAACCGCGCCTCCCTGGATCAGCTGCCGCAGAGCCTGGCTGAGGAAGCCCGCGCCCAGACTGCTTTGGCCCACAGTGCGGAGCACCTGGAAGGCGTGAAGGCGTTCCTCGAGCGCCGCGAAGTCACGTTCTAAATCTGCCAGCCCGAAGTCTTCATAGCCCCACAGGATAAAGTGGGGCTATGAAGCGTTCCCCAGCTTTCCTGTCCGTGCTGGCCCTGGCCTTCCCGTTGGCCGCGTGCTCGGAAGGCTCCGCGAGCAGCGCGGACACCGAAGAGGTTCAGGTCACCGTCGCAGACGACACCTGCGAGGTCAGCGACGACGAGGCCGACAGCGGCAAGGTGACGTTCGAAGTCACCAACGACGGCGGTCGTGAGACGGACTTTTTTGTTCTGGCGGAGGACGGCCTCCGCGTCGTCGGCACGCGGGGAGGCGTCGTGCCCGAAGAAACGGCCGAGCTAGCCGTCGAACTGCAACCTGGCTCATACTTGACCGCGTGCAGAATGGGCGAGTACGGGCTGCTTTTCGCGCAGTCTGAGTTCACCGTCTCCGGCGACGAAGTCGAGTACGCGGAGGCCAACAACCGCCGTAAGGGCAACGCCCGCGAGAACTACATCGCGTTTGTCCAGAACGAAGCCGCGGAGATGCTCCCCAAGACCGTCGAGTTCGCAGAAGCGTACGCTTCCGGCAACGACGAGCGCGCCAAAGAGCTCTACCCCGCGGCGCGCTCCCATTACAAGCGCATTGAGCCGATTGCCGAGAGGTTCGGACTTCTCGATGCACGCATCGATGCCACCGAGGTCGAGTACACCGATCAGGCCGACGAGCTTATAGAGGCGGACTCCACGTTCACTGAATGGCTCGGTTTCCACCGCTTAGAGAAGGACTTGTGGCCGCCGGCGGAGGGCGACGAGAATTCCGACGGAACACCCGCCAGCGAGAATTGGGAACCGTCGACACCGCAGGAGCGCCGCGAGCTTGCCGACGCTCTCATCGCCGACGTCGAGCAACTCCACGGCACGGTCAACGAAGATTCTTTCCTAGCAAGCGACGACATCACAATCGACACGATCGCCAGCGGCGCGCTCACCGTCCTCGACCGGATGGCCGAGACCGCAGCCACCGGCGAAGAGAACTGGTGGTCGCAGACGGATGTCAGCGATCTAAAGGCCAACACCGAAGGTACGCGCGTTGTCTTCGACACGGTCGCAGACCTGGGCAGGAAAAATGATGAGCGCGAGGAGCTTATCGACGACACCGACAAACGGTTCGATAACCTGCTCACACTGATCGACGCTGAGGAGGAAACAGAAGCGGATGCGGAAGAACCAGGTGGGCGGTCGAAGCTGGTCGATGAGATCAAGGCTATCCGCGGGCAGTTTGGCGAACTGGCAGATTAGAGGCGCTGCCACGCGGCGTCGATAAGCGCGATTGCGCAATGTGATTTTCGAAACATTAACGCCAATAAATTCGCGGAAACATCGCCACCCTCCGTGCAACGGAACTAAGGTTAGCTTTGCTTGTCTTAGGCAAGCCTTCCCTGCCATAGTTCACGCACTAGAAAGTCACGGTGCCCATGTTCATTGCCGCGTTCCTGGTCGGTTTGCGCGAAGGGCTTGAAGCCTCGCTCATCGTCGGCATGCTGCTTGCCGCTGTCCGGCGCCAAACCGAATCGAACCGCCGCAGCGCGATGCGCACCGTCTGGGCTGGAGTCGTCATCGCCGCGGCGATCTGCCTGGCGCTGGGTGCTGTTTTCACGTTCGGCCGCTACGGTTTGAGCTTTCGCGCCCAGGAAGCGATCGGCGGCATCATGTCGCTTGTCGCTGTGGCCATGATCACCGGCATGATCCTCTCTTTGAGCAATGAAAGCGGCCGTTTGCGCCGCATGCTCGACGACAAGACAGGCGACGCGCTCAATCGGGGCCGCCAGGCGATCTTCTGGCTTGCGTTCGTCGCAGTCGCACGAGAGGGAATCGAGTTGACCCTGCTGCTGTGGGGGTGGACAACGACCCCGTCGGCCGTCATCGGCGCATTCTCAGGCATCGCTGTTGCCATCCTGCTGGGTTGGGCGATCTACCGCGGAGCACTCAGCTTGGACTTGGGCACGTTCTTCCGCTGGTCAAGTGCCTTGCTCATCGTCGTCGCCGCTGGAATCCTCGCGTACGCGGTGCACGACCTCCAGGAAGCTCAATTCCTCCCGGGGCCATTCTCCGGAGAGCCTATTGCACCGACCCATCCCCGCACAGGCGAAGTTCTCACCGGTTTCACCACATACCCGTTCTGGATGGCGTCGTTCCCCTTCGGCTGGGCTTTCGATGTCTCCGGCGCTATTGACCCGTCGGGAATCGTCGCGACGCTCCTGCAAGCGTTCACCGGTTTCATGCCGCAGATGTCGTGGCTCCAGGTCATTGCCTGGGTCGTGTACATGGCAGTCATTGTGCCGATCTTTGTCGGGCACGTCCGTGCGTCGAAAAGCGAAAAGCGTATCGACGCTGAATCACGAAAGGTAAATCTATGAAGCGTTCCCCAGCACTTGTCGCCGCACTGGCTATGACCCTGCCATTGGCAGCATGCGTGGAAAACACTGCTGACGGTGAAGGCCTGCAGGTCACCGCGAAAGAGGACGCATGCGAAGTCAGCGCCGCTGAGACCGAAAGCGGAACCACGACGTTCTCCATCACCAACGCGGGAGAACGCGTCACAGAATTCTACGTGCTCGCCGAAGACGGACTGCGCGTGATCGCCGAACGCGAGAACATCACCCCCGGTGGCACGGCGGACCTGATCGTCCAGCTTGAACCCGGAAGTTACCACACCGCGTGCAAGCCAGGCCTGCGCGGTGCGAATGTCGGCCAGGCCGAATTCACAGTCACCGGTGAACCGATCGAATACGACGCGTCCGACGAGAAGCGTTTCAACGAGGCGCGCGACAACTACGTCGCGTTCGTCCAGAACGAAGTCGCTGAGCTGCTGCCGAAGGTGGAAGAGTTCGCAGAAGCTTACGCGTCCGGCGACGATGAGCGGGCGAAGGAGCTCTACCCCACCACGCGTGTGCACTACGAACGCATCGAGCCGATCGCCGAAGCCCTCGGCGTGCTGGACCCGCGCATCGACTACCGCGAAGTGGACTACCTGGCCGAAGCCGACGACCTAGCCGGAGAGGACCCGGAGTTCACCGAATGGCTCGGTTTCCACCGCATGGAGAAGGACCTCTGGCCGCCCGCCGAGGACGAAAAGAATGCCGACGGCGCCCCGGCCCGCGAGGACTGGGAACCGTCCGACCCGGCGAAACGCCGCGACATCGCAGATGCTCTGACCGCTGACGTCGAGGAACTCAACGAGACCGTGAACGCAGACGACTTCATCGAGAGCAACGACATCACCGTCGGTACCGTCTCCAACGGTGCCATGAGCTTGCTCGAGGAAGTGGCCACCACGAAGGTCACCGGTGAAGAGAACTGGTGGTCCCACAAAGACCTCTACGACTTCCAGGCGAATATTCAAGGCTCCCGCATCGCGTTCGACATGGTCAAGGACATCGCTGCCGAGCGGGGCGAGGAGGGCAAAACGCTTGTCACCGACATCGAGGAGCGCTACAACGACGTCCAGGACCTCCTCGATGAGTACGGTTCCCTGGAGCAGGGTTACGTCGATTACGACGAGGTAGACGCAGCCCAGCAAGCTGAGCTCACCCGCGCGATCGATGCGCTGCGCGAGCCCCTGTCTCAGCTCACCGGAACTGTTCTGGGACTCAACATCGACAGCGGCGTAGAGGACTAGTCATGGGCCGGTTCGAACTGGGGCGGCGGAAGTTCCTGGCGCTCGGAGGCGTGGGTGCCGCCGGAGCAGCTGCGGCGGCATGCGCGCGGGAGAACTTGCACGACAGCGGCCGTGGCGGCGACGGCGGCATTGACGGTGTGAGCCACGAAGAGCTCATCGTCGACTTCGCCGGCGCTCACCAGGCCGGCATCATCACGCCGATGCAGAACAACCTGCATTTCGCGGCGTTCGATATGTCGGAGAAAGCTGACCAGAAGAAACTGATCCGGTTGCTGGAACGGTGGACCGATGCCGCCCGGCGCCTCACCCTGGGTGGTGAAGTGTCGTCGAAAGGCGCATTCGGCGGTGGTGCGAATTTCCCGCCGGATGACTCCGGTGAGGCCTTCGACCTTGGTCCTTCTGCCCTCACGATCACGATCGGTTTCGGACGCAGCCTTTTCCGCGACCAGTTCGGCCTGGCGGACAAGCTGCCCGCCGAGTTCACAGAGATGCCCACGATGACCAACGACTTCCTCAACCGCGAGGAGTCCGAAGGCGACATCTGCATCCAAGCCTGCGCGAACGACCCGCAAGTGGCCACGCACGCGATCCGGAACCTGACCCGTCTCGCCGTTCCGGACGCGTCGCTGCGTTGGACCCAGATCGGCTTCGGCAAAGCCTCGGTGACCAGCGCCGAGGAGCAGACCCCGCGCAACCTTTTCGGCCAAAAGGACGGCACGGCCAATATCCGCTCCGATGACACGGCGGAACTGGACGAGCACGTGTGGGTCCCAGACGACTCCTCCCAAGCGTGGGCGGCTGGCGGGACGTACCTGACGGCGCGGCGCATTGCGATGAACATCGAGGTCTGGGACACCCTCCAGCTCGAGGAGCAGGAGCGCGTCACCGGCCGCGACAAAGTCGTCGGCGCGCCCCTGACCGGCACCGACGAATTCGACGAGCCGGATTTTGACGCGGTGAACGACCGTGGTCGGCCCGTCATCGACCGCGGTTCCCACCTGTTCAATGTGCACCCGGCTCAAAACGGCGGGATTCGCATGCTGCGCCGCGCCTTCAACTACGTCGACGGCTCCAACGATCAGGGACGCATGGATGCGGGGCTATTCTTCATCGCGTTCACCCGCACCCCGGACCGTTTCGCTACCGTGCACCAGTCGATGTCCCGCGACGAGATGTTCCTAGAGTATCTCAAGACCACAAAGACCGGCACGTACTTGATTCCACCGGGCGTGGGCGAAGAAGGGTTTATCGGCGAAGGGATGTTCGCTTAAAGGGGGCACGCTTATCGACGCTGCCACGCGCCGTCGATAAGCGCGATCGCTCCCGCGTCTTCGAACGCGCGGAGCCACCCCTCCATCGGCCACGTGCCCCACTTGGAATGGAAGACGGCGGCGTTGCGGAGAATGTCGTCGAGGTGCTCCCACGGCGGCGAGGAAACGGGGTGCCACTGGTGGTAGGCGTGCGCGCCGCCGACCCAGATGAAGTCAATGCCGTGTTCGCGCAGGTTCCACGCGAAGTCGGTGTCTTCGCCGCCGTAGCCAGAAAAATCGGTGTCGAAGCCGCCGAAAAGCTCGTCGATGCGACGCCACGTGGAAGCGGTCAGCGCGAAGGATAAAGACCAGAAGAGGTTGTAGTCATCGGCGGGGACGAGTTCGCCGGCCGGCGGGTTCGGCCGGGCTTCGTGCGGCTGGGGGTTGTCGGTGCGTAGCTCTCCCTCCGGCAGGTACGTCACCGGGCCGGCGAGGACGGCCTCGGGCGCGTGGTCAAGTGCGTCGAGATATCGGTCCGCCAGCCCGGGGCCCGGCAGGCAGTCCGCGTCGAGGAAGATGAGCTGCTCGTGCCCGCGAGCAAGCGCTTCGGCTGCGCCGGTGTTGCGGGCGCGGGCGAGGTTGGGCTCCTCCAGCGGAACCACATGCGTATCGGGCAGTCGGGCGGCGACCTCTTCGGCATCAGCTAGCGCGACGAGAATGTGCTCGATGCCATCAGGAATGAGGGACGCCTGGCGGGCGACATGATCGGCGCGCGCCGCGTTAGCCAACGTGATGATCGCGGTCATGAGGCCCCCAGGATGACATCGGCTGCTCGGCGCGCAGCGCCGGCGGTTTGCCAGCCGCGCTGGGGATCTTCCCAGAACGTGTCCATTCCAGCCGCTTGGTGCAGCAGCGCCGGCCACATGGCTGGCTCGGGGAAGGATTCGGGGACCACGGCGAGGCCGGCATCACGAAGCACAGCGGCTGTCGCCTCCTGCTCCTCAAACGGGCGGGGTTGCGGCAGGACGATGGCCGGCGCGCCGCAGGCGGCGACATCGGCCACGGAGTTCTGCCCGGCGGCGACCACGACGACCCCGGCGCGCTGCAGCAGCTCGGCCAGCGCAGCATCGTCGTCGACGCGGTTGTCGGCATCGAGGACGGTGAAGTCCCAGTTCGGGCAGGCGCGCTCGACAGCGCCCCACGAGTCATGGTCCCAAGTGGAGCCACCGGTGCCGGACATGACGAGCACCGACCTCTCCTCACGCCCGCCGTCAGAGGAACCATCCAAGCGCGAAATTCCGCCCACGGCGTGCAACCGGTCGGTATGCGCCTCCAAGTGGGCGGGCACCGGCACCCAGTCCGGCCATGCTGCGACGATCGCGGCGGCCTGGGCGTAGCCGAGCTGGTGGGGAGCATCGTCGCGCACACCCGGCATGGCCACGGTGACTACAGGCACGCCGAGGAGCCGGACAAAGACGGCGACCTCCACGGAGCAGTCGACATAGAACACAGAGGGGTTATTGGCTTTCACCCATGCGGCGATCTGCTGCATCCGGGCGCGGTAGCCGTCGTGCGTGGTTGGAGCGTAGTGCAAGGTTCCAGCTGCGGTGAGCGAGTCGGAGGCGGGGGCACCGGCGTCGTCGATAAGCACGACGTCAGCACTGGGGTGCGTCGACAAAATCGCTGCGTCGGGGAGGTGGCGCGCGATTTCGCGGCAGCGCTGAATGTGGCCCGAGCCGTGGTGGTGCGCATAAAGTCCGATCATTTGACCGTCACCTCGCGGTAGAGATCCACGTAGCGGCGGGCGGTCTGGGCGAGGCTGTGGTTCTCGACGACCCAGGCGCGGGCGGCGGCGCGGTCCACGTGGAGGGCTTTGTGGATCGCCCCGGCCAGCGCGACAACGTCGTCGGGTGGTACGAGAACGGCCGGCGCTGTCGCAAGCAGCTCTCCCATGCCGCCGCGGTCGAAGGCGGCGACGGGCGTGCCGCACGACATCGCCTCGAATGCGACCAGCCCGAACGGCTCCTCCCAGCGCGGGGTGACCACGCACACCGCATGCTTCCCGACGAGCCTGCGCAACTCCCCATGCGACAACTCCCCCAGCCACCGGATCAGGTGGCCGTCCAAACGCGGTGCGATCTGCTCCTGGAAGTAGTCGTGGTCGCCCTTGCGGCCAGCGATCGTCAGCGGCAGGCCAAGGAGGCGGCACGCGTCCATGGCCAGATGCAGCCCCTTCTCCGGGACGATGCGGCCGAACCACACCGCACCGGGGCCGCCTGGACCCGGCGCCCACTTACGCACGTTGACTCCGTTGGGGATGACCTCGATCGGGCCGTGAACGGCAGGCGGCATCTCCCAGCTCGCGGCGGTAGTCGCGCTCACGGCGGCGAAACGGCCGGCGGCTTCACCAGCTGCCTCCACTGCGGCAAAGATCTCCGGCAGTTGCGGGGTGTGCAATGTGGTCACCATCGGAAGCGGTTCCGGCGACGCAGGCGAAGGGAACATGGCGGGACTCAAGCTGTTGTTGTGCACGACGTCGTAGCATTGCGTCACCAAGTGCTCCCGCAGCGCGAGGAACGCTTGTTCCTCCCGCTCGCGCCCGCCTGCCGGATAGCCAGTGTCGGTGGCAAGTTCTGCCGAGTCCCCCCAGTTCACACCCGGAAGCTCGTGGCTTTTGACGTTGCCGTCCGAGCCTTTCGCAGCGTAAAAATCAACCTCGTGGCCTTCGTTGCGCAGCGCGGTGACCATGGTGTGGCAGAACGCCTCGAGCCCGCCGGCGAACGGCTCGCGGATCGGGTACCGGGCCGGCGCTACAAACGCGATGCGGAGGTTCTGGCAGCGGGCGGGAATGCACTCCTTGAGCAAGGTAGTAGTCACGGCCGGGCCTCCGTCGCCCCGCCCACGGCGGCGCGGTACACGGCGGCGTGGGCCTGCTTGATGCCCTCCAGCTCGGCGCGGCGGTCGCCACGGTAGGGAATCTGGCCGCGTTCCAGCAGCTCTGCGGCCGCGCGGCCGGCGGCGGCGCCATCGCCCGCTTCGTACTCGGCGACCGCGTCCGGCGTATCCGCCTGGGAGGCGTAGCAGCCGCAATCCGGCACAGCCACACTCACCCCCAGGTCACGGCACATCTCCAGCCAGCCCGAGTGGGTCCCGCGCACGTACGGCAGGACGCAGACGGCGTGGCTGGCAACGGCCTTGTGCAGCACAGCATCGTGCATCGGCTCGTGCACGACAACGTCGAGATCCGCAAGCCCCCGGCGCAGCGGCTCAGTCGCCTCAACGTCGTGCGCATACACAGTCAACGGCACCTGCTCCGCCAGTTCGCGGTAGAAGTCCGGGTCGGCAACAACATTGCCACGCAGGGATTTCAAGAACACCGCTACCCCAGTGGCCGCCGGGTCGGGTTCGCGCGGAGCGGTGATGAGGGGGTGCGGGATTACGTGCGCGTCGACACGCGAAAAACGCTGTGCGATGACTTCCGCGGCGGCGCTGGTGAGCGTGACCACCTGCGATGCTGCACCGATGAGCACGGCCAAGCTCTCGTGGTGGGCTGTCTGGTCTTCAAGGTGCGGGTTGTCCAGGTCGTGGACGGTCACCACAAGCGGCACCGGCAGCGCAGCAACAAGCTCGCGCAGTTCATCCGGGGTGTAGTGCTCGAAACCAAAGTGGACGTGCACGAGATCGACATCATGCGGCTCGTCCCAGTAGGACGCTTTGAGGGCGGGGTGGGGCCACCAGTTGCCGTCGATATCCGGGTCCGGGAGAAAATGCACGCCCTCCGGCTGAATCGCCTGCGTGTAGACGTGTTCAGCCGGGATCGACAGAACCTTCACACCCACCGCCTTTCCTCATCTGGGCACCCGACCAATATAAACGTTTCTGCAAATGTTGGCATGACTATATTCGGGGGCATGTTCTTGACCGTCGTGGGCAACTGCCAAGCCGAGTCCCTTCGTAAACTCCTGGCCAGCACCGGGCACTTCGAGTCGCAGCGGATCCCTCCTGTGCATGAGCTCGCCGAAGCCGACATGGGATGGTTCGGTGACATGCTCGCCCGTACCGACGTCTTGGTCACCCAGCCGATCCGCGACGACTACCGCGGCTTGCCCGTTGGCACCGCACAGATGCTCGTGCAATTGCCGCCCGGTGCGCGCCGCGCGATCGTGCCCGTGCTTCGTTTTGACGCGCTCATGCCGTTCACGGCGATCATCCGCGACCCCGCCGACTCCTCCCTCAACCCGCCGGTGGTCCCCTACCACGACCTGCGGATTCTCTGCGCCGCTGCGCAAGACTTGGACGCCCCCGTCAGGCCCACGCTCACGCCTGATGCTTATCGACGAGCCCTTGCCATGTCCGTCAACCAAATCCGCACGCGTGAGGAACGCTTCAAATCGGTGAGGATCTCCGACTTCCTGGAGACCATCCCGGTGTGGCACATCATCAACCACCCCGACAACGAGACCTTGGCGGTCGTGGCGGCGCGCATCCTGCAGGCGTTGGGCTTGTCCGGTTCCGTGACCATGCCCGATTACGAAATGCTTGGCGAACTCGACGCTCCACTGGACCCCGGCGCGTGCGCTGCTCTCGGCGTATCGGTTCGCGGCCGGGACGCGTGGATGCACAGGGATAACGGCGAGATTCTGTGGGAGGAGATCGTCGACAAGCAACTAGCGCACTACCGCGAGCGGCCCGCACTGGTCGCGCACGGGCTGGACCGCCACGCGGAACGGATTGCGAACTTGGAGTTGATGCCCTGATGCCCACGCACCTCATCGTCGGACCCGACTCGCACGGGGTGACCCGGTACGCGCTGGAGTTGGCAGCAGCTACCGATGCCCCTGTGCTGCGCGAATCCGAGTTCAGCGCGGTCGCCCTGCCGGATTCTGTCGATTCTGTGCACGTCGCCTTCACCGACCACCTCTTCGGCGACTCCCCCGCTGCAGCTGTCGACGCTCTGCTTGCCCGGGTCGGGTCGCGTCAGCTCAGCGTGAGCTTCCACGACATCCCCCAGCCCGAAGAAGGCGCTGACCGTTTCGCCCGCCGCGCCGCCGCCTACCAACGTTTGGCCGCTGACGCTGATGTCGCGGTAGTGAACTCGGAGCACGAGGCTGAATTCTTCCGTGACGCCGGTATCGACGTGGGTGTGATCCGCCTGCCGATCCCGCTGATCGACTCAGCGTTCGAGCCGGAACCGGGGACCGTGGGAATTCTCGGATTTCTGTACCCAGGCAAAGGGCACGAAGAGCTTATCCGCGCCCTACGCGGCACCGACTACCGTCTGCGTTTCCTGGGCTCCGTCTCCCCCGGCCACGAGGAGTGGGCGCGTGGGCTTGAGGCCCATGCGGAGATCACGGGTTGGCTTTCCGACGCTGACCTGGCCGCCGAAATGGGCCGCATCCAGATTCCCGTCTGCGCGCACCGGCACTTCTCCGCCTCCGGGTCGCTGATGACGTGGCTCGGCGCCGGCCGCCGCGTTTTGGCTAGCGATTCCGCCTACACCCGCGAGATCGACGAGTGGCTGCCCGGTCGAATTACCCGCGTGCAGCCTAGCTCGTGGCGCTCTGCAATCGACTCCTACACAGTGGATCCTGCACCGCAGATGCAGGCACCGAACTACGGGTGGGATGACGTGGTCGCGCAATGGCGTGAGGTGTGGGCATGATCAGTGTCATTATTCCCCACTACAACGACCCTGACAGCCTCGCGAAGGTGATTGCGGCCGTGCGCGCGCAGGAAGGCGTCGGCGAGGTCGAGATCATCGTCGCCGATGACGGCTCCGCGGTCGTGCCCGACATGCCCGGCGCGACGGTGGTGACGCAGAAGGATCTCGGTTTCCGCGCTGCCGCGGCACGCAACCTCGGGGCGAGTACCGCGACGGGCGACGTGCTCGCCTTCCTCGACGCCGACACTGTGCCCGAGCCCGGTTATCTCGCTGCTGCGTGCCGGCATGTGGAGGAGGATTGGCGGGCGGTGGTCGTCGGCAAGCGACTCACGGGCGCCGCGCGCGAGGAACCCGCATGGCTGCGCGACGCCTGGCGCGACACCGACAACCTCTCGCGTGCCGACGACACCTCCTGGCGCTTCATCATCTCCTCCGTCCTGACCTGTTCGCGCCGGTTCTTCGACGCCATCGGCGGCTTCGACGGGACCTTCGTCGGCTACGGCGGCGAGGACTGGGAGTTCGGCTTCCGCGCCTGGAACGACGGCGCGACCTTCGTCCACGAGCCAGATGCTGTCGCGGTCCACGACGAGGAAGATTTCGGTGGGCGCTACAACAACCCCGACGAGGAAGCCCGCGTTAAGAACATCGAATCGGTGGCGCTAGCGCACCGCATCACGCACCCGCTCGCCCGGCCGGACGGGGTGCACTTCGAGCTGGCTGACATCGGTGTCCGCGTGAGTTCCATGTCCGAGCGCTCCCCTGGCGTTCTCGAGCAGGTCATCGCGTCATGGCTGCGCGCGGACGCAATCGTGTACTGCGACCCCGCCCTTGACGTACCGGACCTATTCCGCCACGAGCCCCGCGTGAGGACCGCGCCGACGGGCCCGGAGAACCCTGCGGATCAGCACCGCATCAGCGTCGATCTTGCCGGCCCGTGGGCTTTGACCGATCTCGCAGCGTTCCACCGGGCTACCCAGGACACGCTTGTCGGCACGGGGTGGAGGGTTGATGTGGCGGGGGTGCCGTCGATATGCGTGCGTACTGCGCGGGCCCGTGCGTTGGGCAGCGAACCTCGCTCCATCGAGCGTCCCGTGGGAATTGAGTGGGTCGATGGTCCCGTTCGCCTCGAGCGATACTTCGCCGGCTGGTAGAAAATGGTTATGGACCTCAACACGCTTCTTGGCCTCGAGCGCCAAGGCTGGGACTCGCTATGTGAGCAGCGCGGCGGCACGTTCTACGGCGAACTCATGACCGATGACGCCGTTATGGTGCTGGTCAACGGCATGATCATGGACCAGCCCACCATCGCCGCGAGCATGAATGACGCGCCGCCGTGGGACAGCTACCAGATCACAGACCCGCAGCTCATCCCGCTAAACGACGGCGCCGCCACCCTCCTCTACAACGCCTCCGCCCGCCGCGGCTCTGACAACTTCGAAGCCCTCATGACCAGCACCTACGTGCTGGTAGACGGGCAGATCCGGATGAAGCTGTACCAGCAGACCACCGTCACCCACTAGATCAAGCGCTGACCTTGCCGGGCAGGGTGCGTGCGGGCGCGCGAGCGCAACCTCCCGAATCAGCCGAAGTTCTGCATCGTCCCCCATGCGCTCAATTGTGTCGTGCACGGCGGTTTTGCGCTAGCCGAGCACAGGGCGGTAGGCCATTTTCGTGCTGTCCACACGTCAAGTAACTGGGTTCACTCCTGCAACACGTGACCTGGGGATTTACGAGGGCATTTTCGACGGCACGAAAATGCGCTTTTCCTTATGCTTCAATTTTGCTTATCGACGTCGCCAACGCCCCGAAAACGCACCAGCCCCACGCGACTCACAGTCGACGTGGGGCGATTTCAGGCTCAGCAGGCGGCGACGAGCCCGCGCCTTTTCTAGAGCGTCTTCGGAGCCGGGATCTCTTCGGTCTCCCCGGTCTCCTCGTAGCGGGCGAGAATATCGATGCGACGCTGGTGACGCTCCTCGACCTGGTGGTCCGGGGTGATGCCGACGAAAGCGTCGACAATCTCGAGGGTCTCCTCCAGGGAGTGCATGCGACCACCGATGCTGATCAGCTGGGCGTTGTTGTGCTCCCGTGCGAGCTGAGCGGTCTCAACGGACCAAGCCAGAGCGCAACGGGCACCCTTGACCTTGTTCGCGGCGATCTGCTCGCCGTTGCCGGAACCGCCAAGCACGATGCCCAGCGAGGACGGGTCGGCGACAGTCTTCTCCGCTGCGGCGATGCAGAACGCTGGGTAGTCGTCTGCAGCGTCGTACTCGTGTGCACCGCAGTCGACGACCTCATGGCCGGCAGCCTTGAGGTGCTCGGCGATCTCGTTCTTGCGCTCGAATCCGGCGTGGTCTGCTCCAAGGTAAATACGCATGGTTCCCAGCGTAACCAAAAGCGACCGCGCCCGGCGCACCCCGCACGCCTTAGACCTGCGGCGCCTCGGTACGGGAGCGCTTGAGCTCGAAGAAGTAGGGGTACTCGGCCAGGCCCAGTGCGTGGTCGAAGAGCGCACCTGCTTCCTCGCCGGTCGGAACGCGGGTGATCACCGGGCCGAAGAAGGCAGTCTCACCGAGCTGGATGACCGGGGTGCCCACCTCATCGCCGACGGCGTCCATTGCGCCCTGGTGGTAGCTGCGGAGCACGTCGTCGTAGGACGCTTCGTTCGCCACCGATGCGAAGGACTCGTCTAGACCGACTTCCTCCAGCGCCTTCTTGATCACGTCGTCGTAGGCGCCGTAACCCTTCTGGCCTCCTTGGCCGCCGGGGTGGATGAGGGTGCCCATGGCGGTGTACAGGTCGTCGATAAGCTCGGGGCGCTCCTGCTTGACCTTGGCGAACACGCGCGCCGGACCCCAGTTAGCTTCCATCATGGCCATGTAGTCCTCGGGGAGGTCGCGGCCGTCGTTAAGCACGGACAGCGACATGGGGATCCAGTCGATCTCGATGTCCCGGACCTTTTCAACTTCCTTGATCCAGCGGGAAGTCTGCCAGCAGAACGGGCAAGATGCGTCGAACCAGAACGTTACGTTTTCCATTATGACCCTTTCATTGATGGGGGCTTGCCCCCTCAACGGTACGTTGGTTTGCATGAAGACGAATTTGCTTAGGACCGAAGCTCAGGCCCGCGCTGCTCTGATCAGCGACATTCACTACGACGTGGCTATCGACATCACGGGCGCGGACACATTCACCACCCGCACCACGATCACATTCACCTCCGGCGAGGGCGAAACCTTCTTCGACCTTCTTGCGGACAGCTTTGAGGCGACGCTCGACGGCACGCTTATCGACGATCGCACGCTGCAGCTTTCTACCGGACAGCACGAACTGACCGTGACGTCCACGCACTCCTACTCCCACACCGGCGAAGGCCTGCACAAGTTCACCGATCCGGCCGACGGCAAGGAGTACCTCTACACCCAGTTCGAGCCGGCGTACGCGCAGCTGGTGTTCGCCTGCTTCGACCAGCCGGACCTGAAGGCCACCTACGATATTTCGGTCACTGCGCCGAGCAAGTACGTGGTGGTGCTCAACGAGGAGACCACCCACACCGAGAACAGCGACGGCACCGCTACGACGTCGACGAACATCTCCTACCCGCTGTCGACCTACCTCGTCGCGGTGTGTGCTGGCGAGTACGAGTCTGTCCACGACACCTACTCCGACGAGCAGAAGACGATCCCGCTGGGCCTGTACGCCCGCGCGTCGCTCATGGAGCACCTCGACGCCGACCGCCTGTTCCGCGAAACAAAGGAGGGCTTTGAGTACTTCCACGAGAACTTCGGCCGGCCCTACCCGTTTGGCAAGTACGACCAGATTTTCTGCCCCGAGTACAACATGGGCGCGATGGAGAACGTCGGTGCCGTGACGCTGCGCGACGAGTACGTGTTCACCTCCGAACCCACCCCTTACCGCATTGAGCGCCGCAACGACACCATCCTCCACGAGATGGCGCACATGTGGTTCGGTGATTTGGTGACCATGAAGTGGTGGGATGACCTGTGGCTCAACGAGTCGTTCGCCACCTGGTCCGCTGCTATCGCCCAGGCTGAGGCGACGGAGTTCACCAATGCGTGGGTGACGTTCGCCAGCGTCGAAAAGGCGTGGGCCTACGCGGCCGACCAGCTCCCCTCGACGCACCCCGTTGGCACCGACGCCCCCGACATCGAGACCGCCGAGCAGAACTTCGACGGCATCACCTACGCCAAGGGCGCGTCCGTGCTCAAGCAGCTGCAGGCCTACGTCGGCCGCGACGAGTTCTTCGCCGGGGTGCGCAAGCACTTCGACAACCACGCGTTCGGCAACGCCGAGTTCACCGACCTGCTCGGCGCGCTTGAGGAGACCTCCGGCCGCGACCTGTCCGACTGGTCCCAGCAGTGGCTGCGCACCACCGGCGTTTCGCGCCTCTACCCCGAGATCACCGCGGACAGCTTCACGGTGGTTCAGGAGTCCGAGGTGCAGCGCACGCACCGCGTGGGCGTCGGCCTTTATTCGCTTATCGACGGTGCGGTCCGCAGGACCCACCACACCGAGATCGACATCACCGGCGAGCGCACCGAAGTCCCCGAGTTCGCCGGCGTGGCCCACGACCTCGCGCTGGTCAACGACGAGGACCTCACCTACTGCCTAATGGGCCTGACCGAGGAGCACATGGACTTCGTCCTAGAGCACCTCGGACGGATTGAAGACCCGATGGCCCGCACGCTGTGCTGGTCTGCCGTGTGGGAGGCAGTCCGCGACGGGCGGTTGCCGGCACGCGAGTTCGTGAAGCTCGTCGCCCGCTTCGGCGCGAACGAGGACCAGCCGGCGGTGCAGGAACGCATCGTCGCACAGGCCACCACGGCCGTGAAGAACTACGTCGATCCGGACTGGCAGGCGCAGGGGTTCGACCTGCTCAACCACGCCTTTCGCGGTGCCCAGCCAGCGGCGATTTACGACCGTGCGTTGTCTCGGCTGCGCCTCGACAACGATTCGATTCGATACTTCCGCGAGCTCCTCGAGAACGAGACCAACCAGGAAGTGCGCTGGCTGGTTCTCACGGCTCTCATTGCCGCAGGCGAGCTCGACCTCGACGCTGCCGAGCAGGAGAAGGATCCGTCCTCGGAGGGTGAGGTGTCGAGGTTGCGGGCGCGGGCGGTCGTCGATAAGCGGTGGGCGTGGGACGAAATCGTCGCTGGCGAACGCTCGAACCTGGCGCTGCGCTTCCTCATGGATGGCCTGACGTTCAACAACCGCGGGCTTGAGGGCTTGACCGATGAGTACTTCCGTGTCGCGCCTGAGCTGTGGGAGCGGCTGTCGAACGAGATGGCGCAGCGCACGCTCGAGGGCATCTACCCGTTGTGGGATGTGTCGGAGGAAGCTCTGGCGAAGGCCGACGAGTTCCTCACCGGCGGCATCCCGGCAGGTCTGCGCCGCATCATCTCTGAGGGGCAGGACCGGGTAACGCGCTCGCTGCGGAACCGGATCGTGGACGCTGCGGCAGCGGAGAGTGCAACGGGTGACGGCGCGTAGGGGCTCTCCCCCTACCCCTCGGGCCCCGTCCAGATATAGTTTGCACCGTTCCCGCTGCAACGAAATCTGACCTGGGGTTTTGATGCCCCTGGCGGACGCGGGTGTCAACTATATCTTGGGGGCCACCCGCGGAGGGTCGGATCTGCGCTAGATCTGCGCGATGGCCTGCTCGAGGTCGGCGATGAGGTCCTCGGTGTCCTCAATGCCGACGGAGATGCGCACCAGCTCCGGCGGGACCTCAAGCGCTGAGCCCGCGACGGAGACGTGGGTCATGGTGGCGGGGTGTTCGACGAGGGACTCGACGCCGCCGAGGGATTCGGCCAGGCAGAACAGCTTCGTCGAGCGGCAGAACGTCATGGCCTGCTCAGCGGTCTGGAACGCCACTGAGACCATGCCGCCGAAGCGGCGCATTTGCTTGACGGCGATGTCGTGCCCCGGGTGGTCTTCCAGGCCCGGGTAGTAGACGCGGGCGACCTTGTCCTGCTTGGACAAGTAGTCAGCGACAGCCTCTGCGTTGTCGCAGTGCTTGTCCATCCGTACTGCCAGGGTCTTCGCGCCGCGGGCGGTGAGGTAGGTGTCAAACGGCGAGGGTATCGCACCGATCCAGCCGAAGAAGAAGCGCAACTGCTCCTCCAGGTTGTTCAGCGCGTCGAAGCTACCTGCGGTGATCGCGGAAACGCCCTCGTGCCCTTCCACGGCGTTGCGGCCGACAACGACACCGCCGACCACGTCAGAGTGGCCGCCGATGTACTTCGTGGTCGAGTGCAGCACCACGTCCGCGCCGAGATCGAGCGGCTGTTGCAGGTACGGGGATGCAAAGGTGTTGTCGACGACGAGCGTGGCGTCACCCTTGACTGCCGAAAGCCCCTCGATATCAGCAATAGACAGCAGCGGGTTCGTCGGCGACTCAACCCACACCACCTTGGTGTTCGGCTGGATCGCAGCGGCGACCTCGTCGACGTTGGTGATGTCCACCGGGGTGTTCTCCACGCCCCACTGGGTGAAGATCTGCTGGATCAAGCGGTAGGTGCCGCCGTAGGCATCGTTACCGATGACGATGTGGTCGCCAGGCTTGAGCAGGATGCGCAGCAGCGCATCGACAGCGGCCATACCGGAACCGAAAGCCACGCCGTAGTCAGCTTTCTCCAGCGCCGCGACGGTCTTCTCCAGCGCGTCGATGGTCGGGTTGCCCACGCGGGTGTACTCGAAACCGTTGCGGGTCACTGCCAGATCGTCCTGCGCGAAGGTCGTGGACGCGTAGATCGGCGTGTTGATCGACCCGTACAGGGAGTCGGGCTCGTAACCGGCGTGGATGGAGTCGGTGGAGAAGCCGGGCATCGGCGGGGTCCTTTCGTCGATAAGCGGGGCGTCGATAAGCGTGCTCTGCCCCAGAGTAGACCAAGCGGTTCATTTGCTCTGATTCGCCCCCTGGTTAACATTCAATGCATGGATTCGCTTTATAGCGCACTCGGCGGCGAGGACTTCTTCCGTCGCCTCGTCAGCGGCTTCTATGCGCAGGTCAAGACCGATGACCTCATCGGCCCGATGTACCCGGACGATGACTGGGACGGTGCTGAGGACCGTCTTCGCTGGTTCCTCGCACAGTATTGGGGTGGGCCGCCGACGTTCAACGAGCAGCGCGGTGCTCCGATGCTGCGGCGGCGCCACTTCCCCTTCCGCATCGGCATGGCGGAGGCTGAGCGCTGGCTCGAGCTGATGAGCAACTCCCTCGACCAGTTCAGCGAGGATGAACTCAACCCTGCCCAGCGCGAGGCGTTGTGGAACCACATGCAGCGTGTGGCGTACATGATGATCAATCAGCCTGGTGAACATCCCGGTATGCGATAAATATTCAAAACGGCCAATGGGTTAGTTTTGCCCAACTACGATTACCCGTATGCCGTCTACGGTGACTCGCCCGTCCCAGACGCTGTTGAGCATCGTGCCGTCGCTGATCAGCGCTGGCCGCGCCGTCGCCCTCTGCGCCGCCGTCGACATCGCGGCGTTCGACTACAACGCGTCCCAAATGACGTCGCGGGCGCGGGGGTTGCCGATTCGTGTGGCGTCGAAAAGCTTGCGCAGTGTCGCTGCTTTACGACGCGCACTCTCCCACGACGGGTACCGCGGCATCCTCGCCTACAGCGTGCCGGAGGCGATCAACCTGGCACGCGAGGGTTTCGACGACATCGTGGTGGCCTACCCGTCGGTGAACAAAGTCGCGCTAGCTGAGCTAGCTGCAGATGCGTCGCTGCGCGGGACGATCACCGTCATGGTCGATTGCGTAGCGCACCTCGACCTCATCCGTGCTGCCCCCTTCCTCAACGGTGTCGCCGCCGACGCCATGGCCGCCAACCGCTACCGTTCCCGCGCCCACGAGGTCTTCGCCACCCCACGTCGCGTGAAGTTCCACGAGATGGAGGTCGCCGTGCCGCTCGAAGCCGGCCCGGAGACAGTGCGCGAGATCCGCCGCGAACTGGACAAACGCGGCTGGATCATTCCCTTCCCGCTCGAACTGCGCTCCACAGCCGCCGACGACGTGGCCCTGTCCACCTCCACCGGGCGTGAATCGATGTACATCGCTTTCCACGTGCCCAAGGCGATGAACCCGCACGACTACTTCCCCCACCTCGAGCCGATCCTCAAGGCCGCCGACGGCCGGCCGCACTGGGGCAAGATGCACACCATGGGCCGGGAAGACTTCGCCAAGACCTACCCGCGTTTCGACGAGTTTTGCTCCCTCCGCGAGCAGATGGATCCGGACCGCACCTTCGGCTCGGAGCACCTCACCCGCTTGTTCGGGTAGTCGGCCCCAGCCAGTCTCGAGCTGGGTTCATATCGGACGGAGGACTGGTTCGCCTGCCATAGGTACGCCCACCGCAGTTCGCCTTTGACGGTTCGCCTTTGACGGTTCGACGACGGGGAAAACTGCAGGTCGCGTCTAGAACCGCAGCATGAAAGTCGAACGACGAAAGGCGAACGGAGCTAGAACAGCAAGTTGAGCCCAGCCGAGTGGTACACGCTACCGAAGGGCGCATCCATTCGGATCCAGCGGCCAGCCGTAGAGATGCGCAAGTGCCGGGGAATCTCCGGCGGCGCCGAGGGACCAGGTATCAGGCCGAGGGATGTGCAGGTGAAGATCATGCGCATCGGGATCTCTACTGCGTCCGTCGGCGTCGAACTCTCGGCCGGTGTGGTGGGGGACTGCACCGTCAGAACGATCTGCTCCAGCAAGGACCGCGGCGGGCCCAGGGGACCGGAGAACTGGCGGGCTAGCCTGCGCCCCTGATCGGCGAGGTCGCGGACCACGGCGACGGGCACGATCTCCCGTTCGACGAAACCGGTCTTCGGCGGCAGAGCGCCGATCCAGTCGTGGTCGCGGGCGGGGCCGAGCTCGGATCGCCCCTCGGCAAGGGCTGCGTCCAAGTCGCGGGCCGACACGACCGCTCCGTCGCGCGAGACCGACCCGGTCACCCGGCGCGAAGCCACGCAATCGAACGGGGTGGTCACGAACACATCGATCGGGGTGCTGCTGCCGGGGGCGGATGGGGCGTCGCTAAGCACGGCGAAACGCGCGGACGCCTGCGCATCAAGATGAAGCGCGCGGGAGGTCAGGACTTTCAGCCCCGCCGCTCCCGCGCTGACATGTAGTGCTTCCAGGGCGCTACTCCCCAGCCTTGGCGGTGAGGATGCCGCGCTCCTGCTGGGTGATCTCGCGCGGAGACGCTGTAGACAGGTCAACGGCGACGAGCACGCAGGTCACAATGCCGCACACCCGGCCCTGACGGTCCTTGATTTCCTGGACCGTCTTGAAGGAGGTGTTGCCGATCTCGACGACAGTAGAGACGACCTCCACCTCGAGAGAGTCCGGCATGACGGGACGCAGGAAGTCGACCTCAGCGCGGCGGACGAAGACACCGAACTCCTGGCCGTTGTTCTCGAACTGCTCCTTGGTGAACCTGATGCGGGCCTCTTGAGCGATATCAAGGTAAGCGCAGTTGTTCAGGTGGCCGTAGCGGTCGAAGTCGTTCCAGCGCAGCGCGATGATGTGCGTGTTCGCCGGGTTGTTGTCTGCCATGTGGTTCCTTTCGAAGAGCAGCTCGAAAAAACAGCGTTAGCGGGTGAGCTTGCGGTGGGTGACACGCGACGGTTTCGCCGCTTCCTCACCGAGGCGGTCTACCTTGTTGGCCTCGTAGTCGCCGAAGTTTCCTTCGAACCAGAACCACTTGCCCTCCTCGATGTTACCTTCCCAGGCGAGGATGTGGGTGCAGGTGCGGTCGAGGAACCAGCGGTCGTGGGAGATCACCACAGCACAACCCGGGAAGTTCTGCAGGGCGTTTTCCAGGGAGCCGAGGGTTTCCACATCGAGGTCGTTTGTCGGCTCATCGAGCAGGATCAGGTTTCCGCCCTGCTTCAGCGTCAACGCCAGGTTGAGACGGTTACGCTCACCACCGGAGAGCACCTTCGACGGCTTCTGCTGGTCCGGGCCCTTGAAACCGAACGCGGACAAGTACGCGCGCGACGGCATCTCGTTCTGGCCGACGTGGATGTAGTCGAGGCCGTCGGAGACGACCTCCCACACGGTCTGCTCCGGGTCAATGTTGGCGCGGTTCTGGTCCACGTAGGACAGCTGCACGGTATCGCCGACCTCGACAGAACCAGCGTCCGGGTCCTCCAAGCCGACAATCGTCTTGAACAGGGTGGTCTTACCCACACCGTTCGGGCCGATGACACCGACGATGCCGTTACGCGGCAAGGTGAACGACAGGTCCTTGATCAGGGTGCGGCCATCGAAACCCTTGTCCAGGTTCTTGACCTCCACGACCTTGTTGCCCAGACGCGGCGGCGTAGGGATCTGGATCTCTTCAAAGTCGAGCTTCTTGTACTGCTCCGCCTCGGCCGCCATCTCCTCGTAACGCTCCAGACGAGCCTTGTTCTTCGCCTGGCGTGCCTTCGGGGAAGAACGGACCCACTCCAGCTCGCCCTTGAGGCGCTTCTGCAGCTTCTGGTCCTTCTTGCCGGCAATCTCCAGACGCTCGGCCTTCTTCTCCAGGTAGGTGGAGTAGTTACCCTCGTAGGGGTAGAGCTTGCCGCGGTCGACCTCACAGATCCACTCCGCGACGTGGTCGAGGAAGTAGCGGTCGTGAGTAACGGCCAAAACAGCACCCGGGTAGTCCTGCAGGTGCTTCTCCAGCCAGAGGACGGACTCGGCGTCGAGGTGGTTCGTAGGCTCGTCGAGCAGCAGCAGGTCCGGCTGACGCAGCAGCAGCTTGGCCAATGCGACGCGACGGCGCTCACCACCGGAGAGGTTGGTCACCGGGGAATCTGACGGCGGGCAGCGCAGCGCCTCCATGGCCTGCTCGATCTTGGAGTCGACCTCCCACGCGTCAGCGGCGTCGAGCTCCTCCTGGAGCTTGCCCATTTCCTCCATGAGCTCGTCGGAGTAGTTGGTGGCCATCTCGGTGGCGATCTCCTCGAAGCGCTGCTTCTTCTCAAAGATGTCGCCCAGGCCCTCTTCGACGTTCTCGCGGACCGTCTTGTCCTCGTTCAGCGGCGGCTCCTGCAGCAGGATGCCCACGGAGGCACCCGGGTCGAGGAAGGCCTCACCGTTGTTCGGCTGGTCAATGCCGGCCATGATCTTCAACAGCGAGGACTTACCCGCTCCGTTCGGGCCCACGACACCGATCTTGGCGCCGGGGTAGAAAGCCATGGTGACATTGTCCAGGATGACCTTGTCACCGACGGCCCTGCGAACGTTCTTCATCGTGTAGATGAACTCAGCCACTAGGGGCCCCCTTTACATGCGTGTTGGCGGCTATTTGCGTAAACCACCACAAAGGGTACATCACGCACTCACCGCCTGATCCGCAAGCAGAGAAACCGTTCCTGTGCGCTCTACGCCGCCCCCACCGTTTCCTCTTCCGGGGCGTGCTCCCCCATGTCAGACGGGCCGTGGTTCATCAGGGACTCGAGTGCTTCGTCGTCATAGCTCGGTGGCTCTGGCTGGGCCGTCGGCTGGCTGGTGGGCTGGTTAGTGGGTGTCTCGCCGATCTCCTCAGCAATGTCTTCGCGCGTGCGCAGATTGACCGACGGGATGTCACCCGCGGTGTGCTCCTTGGCGGTCGTGCATTTCGACGACGCCTGGTACCTATTCAGCTCCAGCGCCACCTGAGCCGCCTTGATCAGCTGCTTGGAACGCTTCGTGCCGTCCTCTTCCACCCAGCTTTCAGTGACCAGACGGCCGACAACGATGGCAGGTAGGCCCTTCCGCAGCGACGCTTCGACGTTCACGGCCAGTTGGCCCCAGCATTCGACGTCGATGAACAGGCTGTCAGCGTCCGCCCACACGGGCCGGCCGTCAGCGGTGGTGCTGTCTGTGCGCACGCGGCGACTCGATGCGAGACGGAACTTGGTCAGGGTCGAGCCGGTTTTGAAGATCTTGCAGACGGGATCGTCGGTGAGGTTTCCAGAAAGCGTGATGGGTGATTGCATGGTCGGAGTTTCCTTTCGCGGTTTGCTGGTGGGTGGGGTGCCCTTCCAGGGTCGACCACGCAATCAACCTGCGCAAAGAGGCCCAAAAAAGGCTGTGGATAACGGTGAGTTATCCACAGGAGGGTGGGGGCGGGAGGCGTCGATAAGCGTGCTACTTCTCGCTGCGACGGCCGGTCTGCGAGTACTGCGCGAGCATCTCGTTATAGGCGCGCCACTCCGCATCGTCCGTCTCGTCCTCGCTGCGGTCTGTAGCCCTCGCATCAGCACGATCTTCCCGCAGCCACCCCAGAAGAAGGATGATGAAGACCACGGCCATCGGGAAGCTTCCCGACGCCCAACCAATGCCCCCGCCGACCTTCTGATCGCGGAGCAGATCCGGGTTCCATGGGAGCCCAAGATTTTCGTAGAAGCTTTCCGCCAGAACAATATTGAGCTGCATCAGGTACACGCCCATGAAAAGGTGCAGCGGCATGGAGACAACAAACCAACCGAAGCGGGCCACGGTCGGGCGTCGTCCCGGGATGTGGTCGGGGCCAATGAGATCCCAGAAGTAGAAGTACCCGGAGACTAAGAAAACCGCGTTCATGATCACGTGCCCGGCGTGCTCCGACACAGCAACCTCGTACAGCGACGGGAAGACGTAAAGCATGTAGAAGATGACCAGGAACTGGATCGTCGACACCGGCGGGTAGGTGATCACGCGCAGGAACGTCGACTCCTCGAAGGCCTCCACCCACGCGCGGATGTTGAACTCCCCTGCCGGGTAGGCCTGTTTGATCAGCGTCAGCGGCGCACCCATCACCAGTAGGACTGGAGCGCCCATGGACAGGATCATGTGCACGATCATGTGGATGGAGAAGCTCGATGGCATGTACATGCCCAGGCCAGAGGACATGGTCACAACAATGGTCGCGCATCCGGCGATCCACCAGGCGGTGCGCCCGCGGTCCCAGCCTTCAACCCGACGGGTGAGATGCAGGTAGTAGATGGCCAGCAAGATGGCGATGACGCTGAAGAGCACCTCGAAGCGCCACATGGTGAAGATGTTTGCCACTGTCGGTTCGACCTCAAGGTTGTAGCCCATCTGGACCTGCATGTTGGTGATCGCCGGGTCGAGCGGCGCAGGCGGCGGAGTGCGCCCCATGGACACAGCCACACCCGTCACCGCAGCCATGACCAGCGCCTCCACGACCGCAATGCGGGTGAACAGCGGCGGTTTCCGGTCCAGCTGCGGGATTGTGATCTGCCGGTGCGCGAAGCCGAGCAATCCCAGCACGACCAAACCGATTGTTTTGAACAAAACGGTCCAGCCGTAGGCGGTGGAGAGAAGATCGTCGAAACGCACGCGGATGAGCGCGTTAATCACGCCAGAGATGGTCATGGCGAAGAACGCGAACAGGGCGATGAGCGAGTAGCGGTGCACCGCCTGCTGCATGTGCGGGCCGAGCCTGCGCCCGTGCGCGATGAGTGCGAGCAGCCCGCCAACCCAGATCATCATGAACACCAGGTGCCACAGGTACGAGTTGGTGCCGTAGTCGTGGTTGCCTCCGGTCGCGGAGTGGCCGGACATGCCCAGCGGCATTACGGCGGCGATCGCGCCAAGAAACAGCGGCGTTTGCGCCATCCATGACCCCGCTGCGAAACCGACACCGGCGACGATCGCTGCAATGGCTGCCACGAGCAGCCAAATCTTCGCGTCCGCCACGCGGTCGAGCGCGGTGCCCCACATCTCGGCGGAGAAGAGAATCTGGGATAACGGTGTGCCGGAGACGTCGGAAAGCACGAGCGGAACCATGAGCACACCGATTACGGCCAGCCCGGCGCTCGCCCATGCCCCCGTGCGCGCGGCCAAGTGCCCGTCGACGGTGAGACGCGCGGTGTTCAGGGGCCCGTCCGGCGGGATCAGGTAGGCGGAAAATAGGAAGGAGCCCGTGGCCAAAGCAGCAAGGAGCCATGCAATTGCGCGTATCGACGGCAACCCCACCGTGGTCACCACCCCCGGGTCCGGAATACCCAACGACGCCAACGAGCCGCCCAGGAACGCCTGCGCAAGGGCCCCAGCGACCACCGCGGCGACTGCGAACGCAGCCAGATAGATCGGCCAGGCCGCACGCACATGCCCACGCGACCGCTCGCGGGCCACCGAGTCCTGCTTGCGTTCCGCCTGCTCCACCGCCTGGTCTGCTGACATGGCCTTTACCCTACTTTCGGTGCAGTGGGATACGATAATTCCCGCCCCAGTGGGGCACTGCCTCCGTAGCTCAGTGGATTAGAGCATCCGGTTTCTACCCGGCTGGTCGCGGGTTCGAATCCTGCCGGGGGCGCTTTCCCATACCCCTTTCACCTGCGATTACGGCCCCGCGCAGCGCAAAATCGCTAGACTGGTCGCATAACCGAAATCACCTAGCACGATTGAGGAGCGACCATGAGCAAGGACAGCATCCCAAGCTTTGACCAGGCGCAAGACGCCGACGATGCAGCCAAGGCGGCCGTCAACCCGACGCCGACCCGCGACGACAGCATCAACAACCTGGGTGACCCGGACGCAGACGGCAACTTCCAGGACCGCACCGAGAAGGAAAGCGAGAAGGCGAACTAATGGCCGACAACACGCAGGCAAATAACGCACAGCCGGGCGACGGTCCCGACAAGCTTCTCGACGCTGCAACGCGCCGCATCGGCAACGAGCCCGACACTGACCCTATCTCCGACCTTGAGCGTCTGGAGTCCCGTGACCTGGACAACCTGGACAAAGAGGACTTCGGCGACGGCAACGAGGGCAACGACGACTCCAGCTACGCCAACGACAACCCGGACGGCCCGTCCGAGGTCAACCGCGGCGACGAGTAACCCGCAAACGCACTCAGCGCCGACCCCGACACAGGGGCGGCGCTTTTTCATCCTTGACGCCATATCGAATTGCGATATTATCGATTATCGAGAGTGTCGAATAACGATAAGGAGTTGAGTTATGAACATGCCTATGGACACGAACCAAACCGCTAAGCCTCCGACAGAGAAACAAACGAAAGATTTCAACTCGAGCACAATCGGAGTCACCGCCCTAGTCGCCCTCTGGATCAGCTTCGAAATCTTCGAGATGATCCACAACGGTATCGTGATCACCCGCCTATCCCCTGCCGTCGAGGGTGGCATCGTTTTTGCCGATATCCCCAGCGGCGCCCAGTGGCTTTACGGCATTGGTCTGGCCACGAAGTACATCGGCCTCCTCGGCACCGGGATGACACTGAGCATGATCGGCTGGAACATGTCCAAAGGGCGGATCTTCACGCAACGCAACGTCACTCTCCTTAACTTCGGCACTGGCGCGATGTTCGCTTATTTCATCGGTCGCATCGGATTCGAGGGTCTGGGTAACAATTTCGTTGCCTCGGATCTGGGCCTGGAGCAATGGTGGGACACCGGTGTCAGCACCCCGTACTCCGAGTTCACACCAGCACTGATCCTCCTGTTCACCCTCGGCCTCGCTTCCATGCTTCTGCGCCGCGGCGCCCGGTTGAAGGAGGACGTGGACGGCCTTGTCTAATCCGATCAATCCAGCGGAGTCCCAGGTCGTCTGCCACCTGGACCGGCTCATGGCGGAGCGCGGCATCACCGGTGCCGCGCTCGCGGAGCAGGTCGGCATCACGCCGGTGAACCTGTCCGTGCTCAAGAACAACCGCGCAAAGGCAGTCCGGTTCTCCACGCTCGCCGCGATCTGTAAAGCCTTGGACTGCCAACCGGGAGACATCTTCTCCGTGCAGTAGCCTGCAGTAACCTGCAGTAGGCTCGCACGCATGAGCTTTCCCCAACCCTCCATCAATTCCTACGCGCTGATCACCGGCGCCAGCCAGGGCATCGGCGAGGCTATGGCCCGCGACTTCGCCAAGGCGGGCTACAACCTCATTATCGTGGCCCGGCGCGACGACGTCCTGCAGAAAATTGCCGCCGAGCTCGAGGACGCCCACGGCGTCGAGGTCATCGTCGCCGCGAAGGATCTTTCCGTGGCCGAGCAGGTCGACGAACTCATTGCGCTTATCGACGAAAAAGCCATCTCCATCTGCGTCAACTCCGCCGGTATCGCCTCCTTCGGGCCGTTCATGAACCAAGACTGGGATTACGAGACAAACCAGTACAACTTGAACGCCACGGCGGTCTTCCGCATCACCAAGGCAGTGTTGGACCAGATGGTTCCGCGCGGCGAGGGCGCGGTATGCAATGTCGGCTCCGCCGCCGGCAACGCCCCGATCCCGAACAACGCAACCTACGTGTTCACCAAGGCCGGCGTGAACACGTTCACCGAATCGCTGCACTACGAGCTGAAGAAGACCGGCGTGCACTGCACCCTGCTCGCCCCCGGCCCGGTGCGCGACGCCGTCGTTCCGGAGGAAGAACAGTCCATCGTGGACAAGGTCGTCCCAGACTTTCTGTGGACCAGCTACGAGTCCTGCTCCGAGGAAACCATCGCTGCGATGATGAAGAACCAGCGCCGCGTCACCCCCGGGCCGCTGTCGAAGGCGATGGACTTCCTATCCTCCTACGCCCCGCGGGCCGTGATCGCGCCGGTGACCGGCTGGTTCTACGCCAAGATGGGCTAACCGCCCCCACAACACGGGCGGGTACGTTGGAAGGCATGAGCGAAGAACCCTCCGCAGAACCCACTACCCTACCCGCCAAGGACGACCGCATCGTCTGGATCGACCTCGAGATGACGGGACTCGACCCACAGCGTCACGTCATTGTCGAGGTCGCAGCCCTCGTCACCGACGCGGAGCTGAACATCCTGGACGGTGGCATTGACCTTGTCGTCCACGCCACCGATGCCGAACTGGCCGAGATGGATGACTTTGTCACCGAGATGCACGGCAGCTCCGGCCTGACGGAACAGATCAAGGCTTCCACTGTGGCGTTGCGCGAGGCGGAGGAGGCGGTGCTGGAACTCGTCGATAAGCATTGCGGCGAGCACCGCCCACCGCTGGCTGGCAACTCGATCGCCACTGACCGCACCTTCATTCGCGCGCACATGCCGGAACTGGACGAGCGTCTGCACTACCGGATGATCGACGTCTCCACCATCAAGGAGCTCACCCGCCGCTGGTACCCGAAGGCGTACTACAACCAGCCCGAAAAGGGCATGGCGCACCGTGCTCTCGCCGACATTGTAGAGTCCATCCGCGAGCTCGACTACTACCGCCGTGCCGTGTTCACCCCCGCTCCCGGCCCCGACTCTGACGCGGCGGCGGTATGCGCGACCGAATCGACCGAGACCTACCAGCCGTTTTTGTAAAACCGGCGCAGTGAACTAATGTGATGTAGCGCTGCCCACGCACGCGACGGGCAGCGATGGTGGCTGTAGTTCAGCTGGTAGAGCACCAGGTTGTGATCCTGGGTGTCGCGGGTTCGAGTCCCGTCAGCCACCCCAATGTCATCAGTCGCGACATTGTTGACAGATGAGTCGCGACATGGTGGACAAACCGGCGTCTTGGTGTTTATTTTTTCC
>NZ_JAGPZA010000015.1:0-61641 GCF_024454095.1 Corynebacterium sp. CCUG 69979
ACCTTATTCAAGCCCGATTTACACAGCCTGATCAGCAGATACACTGAAAATCAGACACACATTCTGCTACTTAACCCGCACTCGATCGCGATCTCGGTCTGTGCCCTCTCACCAACACAATGCCTATTCGTCGCTTGACGCTGCTTGAGACTCAGGTTCCGAAAACGCAGCTGATCATGGCTTGGATTGATATACCGTCCCTCCAGGTGATCGCATCAGACCAGTACTACCGCTCCGTCGATGCTGAAACTGTCCGATACAAAAGCAGAACACGGGGAGTCGACGTCGAGTTGGAGGTCGACGGTGACGGAGTGGTCGTACACTACCCTGATCTCGCACGGCGGGTCTGATCCGGAAACAACTCTAACTAAGCTGGGCGGTATGAACGACCTGACCATCGCACCCGGCCCGGGCATCCCCGGCGGCCTCGTCATCGCCGCCGCGGATCTGACGGAGCGGTTCGCGAAGGCGTCGGGCCCGGGCGGCCAGGGCGTCAACACGACGGACAGCAAAGTGCAGCTCTCCATCGATATCGCGGAATGCGCATCGCTTTCCGACGCCCAACGCCGCCGCGCCCTGCGCAACCTAGAACACCGCCTGGACGGCACGGTGCTCACCGTGAGCGCGTCGACGCAGCGGTCTCAGGTCCGCAACCGTGCTGAGGCGCGCGAGCGCATGGCCACCCTATTGCGGGAGGCGCTCGCCCCGCCGCCTCCCCCGCGGCGGAAGACGAAGCCGACGCGCGGCTCGGTGCGACGCCGTCTCGAAGCGAAAAAGCGGCGCTCGGAACTCAAGTCCACGCGACGGCGGCCCCAAATTCCCTAGTTCGAATCATCCGCGTGCATATCCTCACGCTGACGGACCTGGTTCGGGTAACCGCTACGCCGAGACAGCGTGAACCGGCTGAATTCGCTCGATCTCGGCGAGGATTTTGTCTTCTGCCACATCCAGGTCGTACTGGGTCTGCAACCCGAGCCAGAACTGGGGGCTCATCTCGAAAAACTTCGCTAGACGAAGAGCAGTGTCCGCGGTTACAGCGCGCTTACCGTGAACAATTTCGTTGATCCGGCGGGGCGGAACGCCGATGGAGACGGCGAGCTTGTGCTGGGTGATCCCCATTTCCTTGAGAAAGTCCTCCATGAGGATCTCACCGGGGTGAACCGGAGGGAGCTTGTCAGTGGTAGTCAACGATCTCAACCTCCTCTGGCCCCGCGGCGGACCACCGAAAACAGATCCGCCACTGGTCGTTGATTCGTATGCTGAACTGACCCCGCCGATCACCTTTTAACGCCTCGAGCCGGTTTCCCGGGGGAATCCGTAACTCATCAAGAGTCTGCGCGTACCCAAGCTGGCGAAGCTTGCGCAGCGCTACTGAGTGAATGCGGGAATCGATCGAGCGAACCCGCTCTCGATCCCACAGACGCTCAGTGTCCTTGTCAGCGAACGACTGGATCATGCTTCACCCTATCCCCCATAACGCGAAGCGTCAATAACGCTACACGTTAAATTTGAACTCCACGGTATGTCGTTGCAAAGTTACTCCCTCTCGTTAACACCATCAAAAGGAGTGTTATCCAATGAAAGCGTTCGGCTTCTTAAGCTTCGGGCATTACGCCTTCGGCAGCTAGTGCGGGCCATCTGCGGAAAAGATCGCCAAGACTCGTCTGGAGATCACCCAGGCTGCGGACGAAATCGGCGTGAACAACGCGTCCTTCCGAGTCCACCACTTCGCGCTGCAGGCCTCCGCCCCGATGCCGCTGCTGTGTGCTATCGCGGCCACCACCAAAATCATCGAGGTGGGCACCGGCGGCATCGACATGCGCTAGCGCATATCGGGGTTGTAGCGTTTGAGTCATTGACTCCCGCCGTCTACAAGTACCTACACACTTGATCGGTGCTGCACGTTTCAGGATCCGGGTGCGCGGCGTCCTGGCTAAGGTCCGCGATAGTGTCGCGCAGCACGGAGAGCTGCGCGATCTGCTGCTCGATCTCAGCGAGGCGCACGTCAAGCAGGTCGCGCACGTGCTCGCAGGGCGCATGGCCGCCGTCGCGGATGTCGAGGATCTGGCGGATCTGGGCGAGGGTGAGGCCCGCGGCCTGGCCGCGGTGGATGAAGTCGATCCGAGCGACCGTCTCGGGCGCGTAGTCGCGGTATCCGGACGGCGTGCGCTCGGTCGGGGGCAGAAGGCCCTGTTCCTCGTAGAAGCGAAGGGTCTTCGCGGTAGTGCCCGCCCTCTCGGCGAGTTCTCCGATCCACATTGCTGTCTCCCTCCGTGGCCGCGCTTGACCTTCCCCTGCACTGGAAGGTCCAGTATGGTTGAGACAGAGCAGAAAGCCAAGAGTTGACAGGAGCAGCGATGCCTACGAAGTACGATCTCGCCATCATCGGATCGGGAGGCGGCGCGTTCGCCGCTGCGATCCGCGCCAGCACGCTCGGGAAGTCGGTGGTGATGATCGAGCGCGGGACGCTCGGCGGCACCTGCGTGAACACGGGCTGCGTCCCGTCGAAGGCGCTCATTGCCGCGGCCGGCGCGCGGCACGTCGCGGTCGACGCCGCAACCCGGTTCCCCGGGATCGCGACGACGGCGGATCCCGTCGACATGCCCGCGCTGATCGCTGGGAAGCAAGCGTTGGTGGAGTCGCTGCGCGGCGAGAAGTACGCCGACGTCGCCGACTCCTACGGCTGGCAGGTCCTCCGCGGCGACGCCTCGTTCGTGGGCACCCCTGATGCGCCGGTTCTCGATGTTGCCGGATCCGACGGAAGCGTCGAGACCATCGAGGCCCACCACTACCTGGTCGCGACTGGTTCTCGCCCGTGGGCACCGCCGATCGACGGCCTGGAGGAGACCGGATACCTGACCTCGACCACGGCGATGGAGCTGACGGAGGTCCCCGAGTCGCTGCTGGTGCTCGGCGGCGGCTACGTCGCCCTGGAGCAGGCGCAGCTGTTCGCCCGCCTCGGCTCGCAGGTCACGCTGCTCGTGCGGTCCCGGCTCGCCTCGAAGGAGGAGCCGGAGGTGTCGAAGGCGCTCCAGGAGGTGTTCGCCGACGAGGGCATCCGCGTCGTCAGCCGCGCAGTGCCCACCCGGGTCTCCCGCGCCACGGGAGGCGAGGCCGTCGTGACCGCCGCCTTGTCCGGCGGCTCGCAGGAGTTCCGCGCCGACCAGGTCCTGGTCGCCCTCGGACGCCGTCCCGTCACCGATGGCCTGAACCTCGATGCGGTCGGGGTGAATACCGGAGACTCCGGCGAGGTGGTCGTCTCCGACCGGCTGCAGTCCTCGAACCCGCGGGTCTGGGCCGCGGGCGACGTGACCGGGCACCCCGAGTTCGTCTACGTCGCCGCCCACCACGGCACCCTCGTCGCCGAGAACGCGTTCGCCGACGCCGACCGGTCCGTCGACTACGCCCGCCTGCCGCGGGTGACGTTCACCGGGCCCGCGATCGGCGCGGTCGGGATGACCGAGAAGGACGTCCTCGCCGCGGGGATCCGCTGCGACTGCCGCGTCCTGCCCCTGCACCACGTGCCCCGCGCCTTGGTGAACCGCGACACCCGCGGGTTCATCAAGATCGTCGTGAACGCCGAGACGAACGAGATCCTCGGCCTGACCGCCGTCGCCAAGGACGCCGGGGAGCTCGCCGCCGCAGGCGTCCACGTGCTCGGCAGGACCGTCGCCGAGGTCGCCAACGCCTGGGCCCCCTACCTGACCATGGCCGAGGGCATCCGGATCGCCGCGAAGGCCTTCACCACCGACCCGTCGCTGCTGTCGTGCTGCGCATGAACGGCAACGCAGGCAATCGGGGAGATCTCATCCTGAAGCAGACGATGAGCGCCGATCAGGACCGCGACGAATGGCGCGCCGGTCCCGTCGTCGCTGCAGTGACCGGGCTGCTCTTGCTGGCATGCTGCGCGCTTCCGTCGCTGCTCTGCTGCGGCCTGCCGTTCATCGCGGCGGGCGGAGCACTCGCAGGCGTCGGTGGGCTCCTCGGTAATCCCTGGATCATCGGTGCCGGGACCGCCGTCGTGATGGCCGTCATGGCGGGGATGCTCGTCAGGCTACGGCGGCGGCACCGGCGCCGCAGGTCCGGCTGCTGCGAAAATCCTTCGACCGCTGATCGGAACCGGTAGTTCGAGCGGATCCAGCGATCACTGCCACCTGCGGAGGCCGCTGAAATCGAAGCCCGACGGGAGAAGGAGGAGCAAAAAGCGTTCGAATCAACCGGTGACGAGGATAATACTGAGGCTGGATCCCGGCCGTCGCGACGCGGTCTCCGCTTCCGCCGAGACGAGAAAGGGTTGTGGGCACCTAGGCTGGGCGGCATGAACGACCTGACCATAGCGCCCGGCCCGGGGATCCCCGACGGTGCGGTCATCGCCGCCGATCTCGCGGAGCATTTCGCGAAATCGTCGACTCCAGGCGGCCAGGGCGTCAACACGACGGACGGCAAAGTCCAGCTTTCCATCGATGTCGCCGAATGCGCATCGCTTACCGACGCCCAGCGTCACCGTATCTCGCGCAACCTCGAGCACCGCCTAGACGGCTCCGTCTTTACCGTGACTGCGTCGACTCAGCGGTCTGTGTTTCGCTCCTGGTCCTCTCGCTTGCACCTGCGACACAGCCTCGTGCCCCCGGGCCGTAGCGTTCGGGGGAGCACAATAGCCCCAGTCCTCATCACGTCCCGGGATCAAAGAGTTCATCGCAGAGGTTAAGCACTACACGTTGAACTTGAACTCCACCACGTCACCATCGGCCATGACGTAGTCCTTGCCCTCCTGGCGGACCTTGCCCTTCGCGCGGGCCTCGGCCATGGAGCCGAGTTCGTCGAGGTCATCGAAGGCCACGATCTCAGCCTTGATGAAGCCCTTCTCAAAGTCAGTGTGGATCACACCGGCGGCCTTCGGAGCAGTGTCGCCCTTGTGGATCGTCCAGGCGCGGGACTCCTTCGGACCAGCAGTCAGGTAGGTCTGCAGGCCGAGGGTTTCAAAGCCGGCGCGCGCGAGCGTCGACAAGCCTGGCTCGTCCTGGCCGACGGCGGCGAGGAGCTCTGCGGCGTCTTCGTCGTCAAGCTCAAGGAGCTCGGTCTCAGTCTGCGCGTCGAGGAACACAGCTTCAGCAGGTGCGACGAGTTCGCGCAGCTCGGCCTTCTTCGCGTCGTCGGTGAGCACGCCCTCGTCGGAGTTGAACACGTAGAGGAACGGCTTCGCGGTCATCAGGTGCAAGTCGCGCACGAGCGCGAGGTCAATCTCGCCTGACTTGGAGGCGGCGAACAGCGTCCGGTCGGACTCCAGGATCTCTTGTGCCTTTTTAGCCTCCTCGGCCTGGGCAGCGATGTCCTTGTCTTTGCGGCCGTCCTTCTCCAGGCGTGGCAGGGCTTTCTCAATCGTCTGCAGGTCGGCCAGGATGAGCTCGGTGTTGATCACTGAGATGTCGCTGGCTGGGTCGACGTGGCCGTCGACGTGGATGACGTTGTCGTCAGCAAATGCGCGAACCACCTGACAGATTGCGTCCGCCTCGCGGATGTTGGCGAGGAAGGCGTTGCCCATGCCCTCGCCCTCGGACGCGCCTTTGACAATGCCGGCGATATCTACAAAGGACACCGTCGCCGGAAGGATCTCCGCGGACTCGAAGATTTCCGCGAGGCGGTCCAGGCGCTTGTCCGGCAGCGGCACTAAGCCGACGTTGGGTTCAATGGTGGCAAACGGGTAGTTCGCCGCCAGGACCTCGTTGCGGGTCAGCGCGTTGAACAGGGTGGATTTGCCCACATTAGGCAGGCCGACGATTCCAAGAGTAAGGCTCACGCTGGCCAATCATAACGTACGCCCCGGCTGCCAGTTCAGACTGGGCCGGGGCGCGGCCAGCCGCAGGCTAGCGCGGCTATGGTTACAGCTCGAGGCCGAATTGACGGGCAATGCCGCCCGCCTGCCGAGCAAGCGGAACCGCCCTAGCTATTGCGCTGGGAAGAGCCAGAAGAACCGGAGGAGCCAGAAGAACCGAAGGAGCTGCGATTGCCTTCGCCACCACCGGGTTGTGCAGGGGCTGCGCCGCTGCGGTCGATGGTGAACTCGTCGACAACCGAGTTGTCGGCGACGTTGTGCGTACGCACGGTGAGCGTATTCTTGCTCACCTCAATGTTGGCGTAATCCGGGTTGTAGTCTTGGCGCCACACGGCGATCTCCGGGATGGCAAAGTCCTTACCGTAAGTCTGCGAGACATCCGTGAACTCCTTGCGCTTCTTGCCGTCGCGGGTGTGGAAGTCGTAGTATTTGCCGCCGCCTGCGGTCGTGGTTGTCATGTAGACGGTCTCATTAGCCTTCGGGCGCAGCACGTCGCCGGGCTTCGGCGTGTCTTCCGGGATGACGGGCTCGGTGCCGTTCATCAGGTGGCTGCGGTTGTACATGTGGTCGTGGCCGTTGAGCACCAGGTCCACACCGGTTTCGGAGAACACCGGCGCAAGGCCTTCGCGCATCTGCGTGATCTCTTTCTCGTGGTAGCGGCCACCGTGGGAGTACGGAGCGTGGTGCATGACCACGATGGTCCAATCCTTGTCCGCGCCGTGGGCAGCGGTAGTCTCGCGCACGAACTGAGACTGCTTTTCGATCGCCCGTTTGCGCTTCGAGTCGATCGGCTCGGAGTACTTGTTTCCCGTTTCGTTAGAGTCCAAAACGATGAACAGGGCATTGTTGCGCTCGAAGAAATAGTTCGCGTCACCCGGCTTCGCGTTTGGCAGGTTCCCGTGCTCTTTGAAGTGCTTATCGACGATAGACGTGGGCAACAGCTCGTGATTGCCCTTCGCCATAGCGAGCGGGTAGGACTGCAGCTCTTCAGCGGTAAAGAACGCCTCCCACTGTTTGATCGGGTCACCCCACCCCTCAGCTTGGTCACCGGCGTGGACGATGAACTGGGAGTCCGGGTAGGCGCCGGTGGCTTGGCGGACCGCAGTGCGCCACGCTTCAGCCTGCTCGTCCACTTTGAGGTTCACACCGATCTGCGCGTCGGACAAGGTGAGGAAGTTCCAGCTGTCTCCTGCCGGCTGGGTGCGGAAAGTCGCCGCTTCGCTCCAGCCTCCCTGCTCGGAACCGAGCTGGTAGGTGTACTCGGTGCCCGGCTGCAGACCGGTGACGGTGGCGTGGTTGGCGCGGTAGGCGATGGCGCCGAAGTCAGCCTCCGTAGCGGCCACTTCGTTCACCGCCTCAGGGGCGTCAGTCGGGTAGTACTTCACAAACTCCTGGCCGTTGTAAGCGGTGCGCCAGGAGAAGTTCATGTCGGTGGCAGTAGCACCGACATGCACGTGGCTGGAAGAAATCGGCCCACCAGCGGCTTGGCTGGACAAACCCGGCTGGCTGGACTGGGCAAGAGCTTCCGGAACGGTGGTGACTGTCAGGGCGAGCGCGAGGGACATCGCGGCTGCGGTCACTTTCAGGGAACGGGCGGGAGTCAGCGACATGGGAGGCCTTTCAGCAAACAGGCGCGGCACGGGAAGAGCAGCGTTCGCAGGCAAGGTATCACGGACGGGGTGTGGTTGCTGGGTGAGCGGGAACGAATCGTCGATAAGCATTGCTTAGCGGGGCTGCTAGTGCTTCGGGCACAATAGTCTCCGTGACTGAAACGACGAAGGGTGGCGAGGACGCGGGCGCCGCCATGGCCTCCGGTTCCGCGCAAAAGCTCGCGGAGGAGGTCAAAGCCTCCGATAAAGCTAACGCCGGCGACAAGAAATCCCACGAATACGACAACCGCGTCGACCGCGCGGTGGTGTTCAACTCGTGGATGAAATCGACCGCGCTGTTCTCGCTGCGGATGGTGGCCATCTTCATCCTCATCGGCGCGCTGGCGTACCTGGTGGGCAAATTCTGGGCCGGCATCCTGCCGATCGTGCTCGCACTGATCGTGTGCACCGTGCTCGAACCCGTGACAAGCTTCCTGCGCAAACACGGCCTCCCCGGTGCGTTGTCGGCGCTGATATCGATGCTGCTGGCGCTGGCTGTGCTGGTGTTCTTCGTGTCGATGATCCTGCCGGACATCATCACAAACTCCCGCGTCCTTGCCATCCAGGCTGGGCAAGGGCTGCAAAGCCTGGCGCTATGGCTGCAGAACCAGGATTCGCTGCCGTTCAGTGTGGATGCGGAGCAGATCAACGAAGTCGTCCAAGACTCGATCACCTGGGTGCAAAACCGCGCCGGCGCGATCGCAGGCGGCATTTTCTCCGGTATCAGCACGGCGACGTCGATGATGATCACCTTCGTCGTTGTCGTGGTCCTCACCTTCTTCTTTCTTAACGACGGCCCCAAGTTCCTCCCCTGGGTCCGCTCCGCCACCGGCGGCCGCGCCGGACTGCACGCCACCGAGCTGCTCACCCGCATCTGGAACACGCTGTGCGGATACATTCGCGCCCAGGCGGTCGTCTCGTTTATCGACGCTGTCTGCATCGGCGTCGGCCTGTGGGCGGTCGGCGTGCCCATGGCGTTCACCCTTGCGGTGATCACGTTCATGGCAGGCTTCATCCCGCTCGTCGGCGCAATTGTCGCTGGGGCGCTTGCCGTCATCATCGCGCTCGTTTCGCTCGGGTTCACCGAGGCGCTCATCGTCCTGGGCATCGTCATCGCCGTCCAGCAGCTCGAAGGCAACGTGCTCTCCCCGCTGCTGCAGTCCCGCGCGATGAACCTGCACCCCGTCGTGGTGTTGGTTTCCGTCACCGTCGGCGGCGGTCTTTTCGGCCTTGTCGGCGCGTTCCTAGCTGTTCCCGCCGCCGCGACCGTTGCCGTAATCTTCCGCTACATGCAGGACATGCTCCAGCTCCACGCCGGCGAAGTCAGCGCAAGCGACCTCGAGTTCGCCACCGACGTGGGCAAGGCGCTCGCCGAAGCAGAAGAGCAAGAAAGCGCGGCGCAACGCGACGAGCTCATCGACAACCATGTCTGGAAAGCGCCGAGCATTGACGACGAGCCCGACGCACCCACCCCCTCCCCCGGCTCAACGCTCGTGCGCCAGTGGAACAAGGTGGCCGCCCGACGCCGCTCCGACAAAGCAATGGACAAGACGGCGGACACGACAGAGGACAAGACCGCCTCAGCGAAGACCGGCGGCGACGGCGCGAACGGCTCAGCACGGAAAACTCGCCGTTTCGAACTTCCGTTCGGTACATCCAAGGGTGGCGGCGAGGACATGTCCTAACCGTATGCAAGGGTGAGACACATGAGTTCTGTGTCCCCAGCGCTGACTTTCACCCTTGTCTTCCTCGCGTTCATTCTCGGGCTGCTTGCCGGTGCGGCCGCGATGCACCTATTGCGCCGCCCCGCATCCCCGCCTTCCCAGCCGCCGCGGCAGGATGTGCGGCGGGAGTTGGAGCCGTTGGAGAGGGCCGTCGATAAGCTCGCGGCGCAGTTGCGTGACATGGATGAAGATCGCGCTGTCGCCCACTCAGCGCTCGCCGGGCAGGTGCAGGCCGTGACGCGTGCGAGTTCGCGGCTGAGCGATCGCACGGATCAGCTGGTCAACGCGCTGCGCTCACCGAACACGCGCGGGCGTTGGGGCGAGATGCAGCTCGAACGTGTCGTGGAGCTCGGCGGCATGGTCAAGTACTGCGACTTCGATGTGCAGCAAGCAGCGCGTATCGACGGTCAGCTGCTCCGCCCCGACATGATCATCCGGTTAAGCCGCGGCCGCAACATCGTGGTGGATGCGAAAGTGCCGTTCAGCGCCTACCTCGACGCGCTCAACACGGAGGATCCCGAGGAGAAAGCCGGCTATCTGCGCAGGCACAGCCACCTACTGCGGCAGCACGTGGCAACACTCGGGCAGAAAGCGTACGTCGAGGCTTTCGCGCCGACGCCCGAGTTCGTGGTCATGTTCATCCCCGCCGACCCCTTCCTCGACGCAGCGCTCGAGCAAGATCCACAGTTGCTTGACGACGCATTTGCGCGAGGCGTTGTCATCGCCACCCCCTCCACCCTGTTCGCGTTGTTGCGCACCGTCGGGCTGGGATGGCAGCAAGAAGACATCAACGCGAAGGCGGCCGAGGTGCAGCGGCTCGGTGCGCAGCTGTACACGCGGTTGGGGACCATGGCGGAGCACTACAACCGCGTCGGCGGCTCGTTGGATAAGGCCGTCGAGGCGTTCAATGCCACGCTCGGGTCAATGGACGCCCGCGTCATGGTCACCGCACGCCGGCTGAAAGACCTCGACTTGCCCGGGCGTACGACTAGTGAACCCACCGAACTCCGTGCGGTGACTGCCCGGGCACGCACCGCCAACGGGGAAGAAAGTTCGCACTCCCACGTCGAGTAAAAGCTGTCCGCGCGCGGCGGCACGGTAACATCACACAACGTGTCGCATGCAACGTCCCGATCCTCAACGCAGTCAGACCCGGCAATGCCCGGTTTCTCGACGGGATCCGGCGTGGGCATCATCATCGCGGCCCTTGTCACTGGCGGCCTACTGTCCGTCTACAACGAAGCAATCGGGTGGCCGTTCCTAGCGCTGTTCGCGGTGGCCTCCTTGGTCGTGGTCACGTTTGTCAACCCGCGCGGGCTGTTTCTCATCGTTGCGTCCATCCCGCTGCTGTACACATTGTTTTTGTTGGTAACGGGCACCCTCAACGCGTACTTCCAACTGCCGGAAGGCCAAACATCGCTGGGACGCACCTCTGCCCTGCTCATTTTGTATCCGCTGGTGCAGTTCTTCCCCGTGATGGCAATGGTGACCCTCGGTGCGCTGGTCATCGCGTTGTTGCGCTACCAGCTGCTGAAAAGGCACAACGAAGAGATCCGCCAGCAGGAACAGCGCCAGCGCAGGCAGGCTTCCGAATCGAATCGTCGTACCCAACGTGAGGCGACACGCTTCCGTGAACGGACCACCACGCCGGGCAAGGTCACCGTTGAAGAGCTACTGGCACGAAGCAACGAGCCCTCCGCTTCTAGGCGTCCCGCCCAACGTCTCGCGCCCAGCAACGCACGTTCGAAGGGCCGAGACGAACCCGTGCAGCGCAGCAATGCTCGACGCTCGGACGGGCGTGATCTCCGTCGCGTCAGCGCGCAAGACGGCCGCGACAGTGCATGGGACAGCCGAGATGGCGGCCGCGGATCATCTCGGCGGGTCAGCCACCGTCTCCGCGAAGACCTCTACGACGACTAGCCGCCACTACCCCGCCTGGCGCGGCGGGCGCAGGTCGCGCGGCAGCGCGAAGGTGATGGTCTCGGTGGTCGTGGTGACCTGCTCGACGTTGTCGTAGCCACGCTCGGCGAGGTATTCCACGACTTCACGGACAAGGATCTCGGGCACGGATGCGCCGGAGGTGACACCGACCGTCGTCACACCGTCGAACCAGGCGTCGTCGATCTGGTGCGCGTAGTCAATGAGGTGAGCGTCGTTCGTGCCGTTCTGCAGTGCGACCTCGACAAGGCGCTTCGAGTTGGAGGAGTTCTGCGACCCGACGACGATCATCAGCTCGCATTTCTCCGCGATCGCCTTCACCGCGACCTGGCGGTTCTGGGTGGCGTAGCAAATATCGTCGCTCGGCGGATCTTCCAGATTCGGGTACTTCTTGCGCAGCAGAGCGACGATCTCCATGGTCTCGTCGACCGACAGCGTGGTCTGCGACAACCACACCAGCTTCTGGCCCTCCGGGAACTGAGGGGCGGCGTCGACGCCCTCGACACCGTCTACCAGGTGCACCACGTCTGGCGCCTCGCCAGCGGTACCTTCGACCTCTTCGTGGCCTTCATGGCCGACGAGGAGAATGTGGTAGCCGTCGCGGGCGAAGCGCTTGACCTCATTGTGGACCTTGGTCACCAGCGGGCAGGACGCGTCGAGAGCAATGAGCTGTCGCTGCTGTGCCGATTCGCGCACGGCCGGTGAAACGCCGTGTGCAGAGAAGACAACGTGCGCGCCCTCAGGCACTTCATCGGTCTCCTCGACGAAGATGACACCGCGCTTGGACAGCGTCTCCACGACGTACTTGTTGTGCACGATCTCTTTGCGCACGTAAATGGGGGCGCCGTACTTCTCCAGCGCCTTTTCCACCGTCTCCACTGCACGGTCAACACCAGCGCAGTACCCGCGAGGGGCGGCGAGAAGGACGTTTTTTCCGGTGCTCGTCATGTGCCCAAGGGTAATGGATGTGCGGGCGAAAAGGTAAGCTGGTCCCGCACAACGGAAGGGGGCTGATGCCCATGGCGGGCGCACAACCGCCGAAGAGCACGCCGGAGGCGCCGTGGTCCGTCTCGCAGGTCAATGACAGCGTCAAGCAGTGGATTGAGCGTTTGGGTTGGCTGTGGATTGAGGGTCAGCTCACGCAGATCAATGTGAAGCCGTCGTGGCGGTTTTCCTACCTGACGCTGCGTGACACGCAGAAAGAGATGAGCATTCAGCTCACTGCGGACACGAAGATGGTGCGCTCGCTCGACGCCCCGCTTAACGACGGCGACCGCGTCATCGTCCTCGGCAAACCCGCCTTCTACGCCGGACGCGGTTCCTTTTCTTTGTGGGTCACCGAGATCCGCCACGTCGGCGAGGGTGAGCTGCTGGCGAAGATCGAGCAGCTGCGCAAGACGTTGGCTGCTGAGGGGCTGTTCGATCCGGCGCGGAAGAAGCCTCTGCCGTTCCTGCCGCGCCGCGTCGGGCTGATCACCGGCCGCGGATCTGCCGCCGAGCGCGACGTGCTGTCGGTGGCGAAAGACCGCTGGCCGGCGGTGGACTTCCGCGTGATCAACACCCCGGTTCAAGGTGCCGGCACCGTCCCGCAGGTCGTGGAGGCGCTGCGCACTCTCGACGAAGACGAGACTGTCGACGTGATCATCATCGCCCGCGGCGGCGGCTCCGTCGAGGACCTGCTCCCCTTCTCCGAGGAGTCGCTGCAGCGTGCGGTCGCGGAGGCGTCGACGCCGGTCGTCTCAGCGATTGGCCACGAGCCGGATAATCCAGTCTTGGACAATGTCGCTGACCTGCGCGCGGCTACCCCCACCGATGCCGCGAAGCGTGTGGTTCCGGATGTCGTCGCTGAACGCCAGATGCTTGACGACGCCCGCTCCCGCCTCTCCTCCGCCCTGCGCTCCTGGGTCAGGCGCGAACGCCACGGCCTGAGCCAGGTGCGTTCCCGCCCCGCTATGGCGAACCCCCTGACCCAGGTGACGTTGCGCCGCGAGGAACTCGACCGCGCCACCGCAGCC
This sequence comes from Corynebacterium sp. CCUG 69979, assembly GCF_024454095.1. Lineage (NCBI taxonomy): Bacteria > Bacillati > Actinomycetota > Actinomycetes > Mycobacteriales > Corynebacteriaceae > Corynebacterium > Corynebacterium sp. CCUG 69979. The sequence continues at coordinate 13,160 of NZ_JAGPZA010000015.1, forward strand.
ATCCGCCGCGACATCACACGCCTGCTCAAGCAGGAGACCGCCGAGGTCAAGGCCTTGCGTGCACAGGTGTCCGCCCTCGGTCCAGCCGCAACACTCGCCCGCGGCTACGCGGTGGTCCAGGTCCAGCCGCGCGACGGCAGCGAGCCGGAAGTGGTGACCAGCATCGCCCAGGCTCCGCCCGGCTCGCAGCTACGCATCCGAGTTGGTGACGGTTCCATCACCGCAGCCAGCATGGCCGCCACACCCGCCGAATAACAGCTACGCACCCAAGGAGAACCCACCATGGCAGATAACACTTTCGGCCAAGGCACCCCGAACGCCGACGCAATCCCGGACCCGTCCTCCCTGACCTACGAGCAGGCGCGCGATGAACTGGTTGAAACCGTGAAGATTCTCGAGCTCGGCCAGATGAGCCTCGACGAATCCCTGAAGTACTGGGAGCGCGGTGAAGCCCTAGCCAAGCGCTGCGAAGTGCTTCTCGACGGCGCCGAGAAACGCATCGAACAAGCCCTCCAACAGAGCTCCGACGATGAGGAACAGGCAGAGTAAAGCCGCCTTCATCCGGCCCAGCCGCCTCATCCGGCCCAGCCGCCTCATCCGGCCCAGCTGCCTCATCCAGCCCAGCTGACTCATCGCGTAGCCTCCCTAACCCTCCTTACCCCTCCCCTAACCCGATTAGCTAGAAACAGACGACTAGAACGTCCGAAAATCAGGCCCGAAAGGATCATTCCAGTCGTTTGTTTCTAGCTAATCGCGGACTGGGCCGGGCGGAGCTAGGGCCGGGCGGAGCTAGGGCCGGTTGGCGCTGGGGCCGGTTGGCGCTGGGGCCGGTTGGCGCTGGGGCCGGTTGGCGCTGGGGCCGGTGGGTTACAGCGGCTCGGAAGCGGCGAACGCTTCAATGAGTTCGCGGAATTCGGCATCGGGGGCGGCGCCGGTGACCAGCAAGCGGACATCGTCAAGGTCAACGACCCACAGATCACGCACATCTTTGGCATCCGAGGTGTAGACGGTCGCCGGAAAGTCCGCGACGGTCTCTTCGCGGGAGTGTTCGCGGTACTTCCCGTCGGCTTGCGCTGCCTCATCGGCCGGCACACCGGTTTGGGTCACTTGCAAAAAGCCTTCTCCGGGGGTGACCCAGCCGGCGACGGGGGCGGGGGTGCCGTCGATAAGCGTGCGGCGTGCTGAGTTATTCGTCCACCCCTCCGGCATCTGAGGGAAACGCACCGGGAATTCGGCCGCCCGGGCCTCCATCTCCATGAACGTGCGGCCGTCGACCTCATGTACTGGGCCGTTTTCCGGGCGGCCCGGGTTGAACTCGCACATCCCAGTGAACGCCACCGACAGGATCATGAGCGCAGCAATGAGCACGACATTGATCGCCATGTCCCTGCCGTCCTGGAAAATCCGCGGTTTCTCATCAGCCACGCCTGCAAGTATCGCATGCCCGTTCCGCCCCACCCCAATTGCTCCGGAGCAGCAGGAAAAATGCCACAATAGGCTAATACACGTATCGATCTGCAACTGCCCCAGGAGGCACAAACCAATGGGTAACCCCGTCGAAGCACCCGACCGCAATCTAGCGATGGAACTCGTTCGCGTCACGGAGGCCGCCGCCCTAGCCTCCGGCCGCTGGGTCGGCCGCGGCAAGAAGAACGAAGGCGACGGAGCCGCTGTCGACGCGATGCGCAAGATGATCAACTCCGTGAACATGGACGGCATCATCGTCATCGGCGAAGGTGAGAAGGACGAAGCACCGATGCTGTTTAACGGTGAGCGCGTGGGCAACGGCCAGGGTGCCGAGCTCGACATCGCAGTCGACCCTGTTGACGGAACCCGCCTGATGGCCGAGGGTCGCCCGAACTCCATCTCCGTCATCGCGGCCGCTGAGCGCGGCACCATGTACGACCCGGCCGATGCGTTCTACATGAACAAGATCGCCGTCGGCCCCGAGGCAGCAGGCAAGATCGACATCACGGCGCCGGTGGCGCACAACATCGAGGTCGTTGCGAAGGCGAAGGGCATTGAGCCGCGCGACGTTACTGTTGTTGTCCTCGACCGCCCGCGCCACGCCGAGCTCGTCGCCGACATCCGCGCCGCTGGTGCGAAGGTCCGCTTCATCATGGACGGCGACGTCGCTGGGGCCATCGCTGCCGCGCGCAATAACAACTCCATCGACATCGCCATGGGTGTCGGCGGCACCCCGGAGGGCGTCATCACTGCCTGCGCGCTGAAGTGCCTCGAGGGTGAAATCCAGGGCATGCTCGCCCCGCAGTCCGACGAAGAACGTGAAAAGGTCGTCGCAGCCGGCCACGATCTGACCCGCGTCTTGGGCATCAACGACCTGGTCAGCTCCGACAACTGCTACTTCTCCGCCACCGGCGTGACCAACGGCGACATGCTGCGCGGTGTCTCCTACCGCGCCAACGGCGCTACCACCCGTTCCTTGGCGATGCGCTCCAAGTCCGGAACCGTCCGCCTCGTCGAATCCCAGCACCAGCTGGCCAAGCTGCGCGAATACTCCGTTGTGGACTACTCCGGTCCGAACAACTAAGCTCCGCGCTTTACGACGAAACCTCCCACTTAGGCCGCCCGGTATCACTGGGCGGTTTTCTTATGCAAAAACGACTAACGCGGCCGATCGACGTATCCCCTATTCGGTCTCCTCGGATCGGCAAATCAGGAATAATGGCGGATGTCAGGAGCGGCGCTACCCGCGCCGGAACACGTTCCAACCGCAAAGGATGATTATGGCTGATCAGGAATACCGCATCGAGCACGACACCATGGGTGAAGTGAAGGTGCCCGTGAACGCGCTGTGGCGTGCACAGACCCAGCGTGCCGTGGAGAACTTCCCCATCTCCGGCCGTGGGCTCGAGGCGCAGCAGATCCGCGCACTCGGCCTGCTCAAGGCTGCGTGTGCGCAGGTGAACAAGGACCTGGGCAACCTGGACGCCGAGAAGGCCGATGCCATTATCGCCGCCGCGAAGGAAATCGCTGACGGCCAGCACGACGACGAGTTCCCGATCGACGTTTTCCAGACCGGTTCCGGTACCTCGTCCAACATGAACACCAATGAGGTCATCGCGTCGATCGCGAAGGCGAACGGTGTGGAGGTTCACCCGAACGATGACGTGAACATGGGTCAGTCCTCCAACGACACCTTCCCCACCGCGACCCACGTCGCCGCGACCGAGGCAGCTGCGAACGACCTCATCCCGGCGCTGCAGGTGCTGCACGAGTCCCTGGACAAGAAGGCCAACGAGTGGAAGGAAGTGGTCAAGTCCGGCCGCACCCACCTCATGGACGCCACCCCGGTCACCCTGGGTCAGGAGTTCTCCGGCTACGCCCGCCAGATCGAGCTGGGCATTGAGCGCGTGCGCAACACCCTGGAGCATCTCGGTGAGCTGGCCATCGGCGGCACCGCTGTGGGCACCGGCATCAACACTCCGGCTGAGTTCGGCGGCAAGGTCACCGAGGAGCTGAAGAAGCTCACTGGTGTTGAGCAGCTGTCCGAGGCCAAGAACCACTTCGAGGCGCAGGCCAACCGCGACGGTCTGGTCGAATTCTCGGGCGCGATGCGTTCTGTGGCTGTCTCCCTGTACAAGATCGCCAATGACATCCGCTTGATGGGTTCCGGCCCGCTCGCCGGCCTCGCCGAGATTCACCTGCCGGACCTGCAGCCGGGTTCGTCCATCATGCCGGGCAAGGTCAACCCGGTGCTGTGCGAGACCGCTACCCAGGTCTCTGCGCAGGTCATCGGTAACGATGCAGCTGTTGCGTTCGCCGGCACCCAGGGCCAGTTCGAGCTCAACGTGTTCATCCCGGTCATGGCGCGCAACGTTCTCGAGTCCGCGCGTCTGCTGGCGAACACCTCCCGTCAGTTCGCCACCAAGCTTGTCGACGGTATCGAGCCCAGCGAGGAGCGCATGCGCACCCTCGCAGAGTCCTCTCCGTCGATCGTGACCCCGTTGAACTCTGCAATCGGTTACGAAAATGCCGCCAAGATTGCCAAGCACGCGGTCAAGGAAGGCATCACCATCCGCCAGGCCACCATCGACCTGGGCTTCATCGGCGACGACCTCTCCGAAGAAGAGATGGACAAGCGCCTCGACGTGCTGTCGATGGCGAACACCGACCGCAACTAGCTGCCACGGTTTAAGGCTCAGCGTGCTCGCTCGCTGGGCCTTCTTTCATGTCGTTTTTCAGGTGTAGTCTTCGATGCGTGACGGAAACTCAACACGATCAGCACACTGAAGAACACGAGCAGGAAGCCGGCAAACCGAACGTCGGGCTGGTGTTCGCTGCGCTTCTGACGACGATGCTCATGAGCTCGCTGGGGCAGATGATCTTCTCTACTGCCCTGCCGACGATCGTCGGCGAGCTCGGTGGTGTGGAGCACATGAGCTGGGTGATCTCGGCGTTCATGGTGACCATGACCATTGCGCTGCCTGTCTTCGGCAAGCTTGGCGACGGCCTGGGCCGCAAATGGTTCTACATCGGCTGCATCGGGCTGTTTGTCATCGGGTCGACCATCGGCGGTTTCGCCCACACGATGGAGTTGCTCATCATCGGCCGCGCGGTCCAGGGCTTCGGTGCGGGCGGCATGATGATCAATTCGCAGTCGATCATCGCGGAAGTCGTTCCGGCGCGCGAGCGCGGCAAGTACATGGGCGTTATGGGCGCGGTGTTCGGCATCTCCTCGGTGCTGGGGCCTGTTCTCGGCGGCTGGTTCACCGATGGTCCCGGCTGGCGCTGGGGATTGTGGATGAACATCCCGCTGGGCATTTTGGCCATGACGATCTCCGCGATCGTGTTGAAGCTGTCCAAGGGCGACAGGGAGAACTTCCGCTTCGACTGGTTCGGTGCGGTGTTGCTGGCGATTGCGACGACGTGCCTCATCCTGGCGACGACGTGGGGCGGGCTGCAGTACCCGTGGGGCTCCCCGACCATCCTCGGGCTGCTCGCGGCGGCGGTCGTCGTGGGCGCAATCTTCGTCTTCGTGGAGCTGCGGGCGGGCGACCCGCTCGTGCCGATGCACCTGTTCGACAACCGCAACATGGCTCTCACCACCGCAGCCAGCGTTGTTCTAGGTGTGTCCATGACCGGCGTCATGGCCTACCTGCCGACGTACCTGCAAATGGTCCACTCCATGTCGCCGACGGCGGCGGGCCTGATGATGATCCCGATGGTCGGCGGCATGCTGCTCACCTCCATCGGAGTCGGCGCGCTGATCTCGCGGACGGGCCAGTACAAGATTTTCCCGATCGTCGGCATGGGCATTGTGGCTCTCGGGTGCTTCTTGTTGTCGAGGTTGACGGCGGAGACGTCGTTAAGCGTGCTCGGCATCTACATCTTCATTTACGGCTTCGGGCTGGGCATGGTGATGCAGGTGCTCATCCTCATCGTGCAGAACTCTTTCCCCATCCGCGTGGTGGGCACCGCGACGGCGGCGAACAACTTCTTCCGCCAGATCGGTATGTCCGTCGGCGCGTCTGTGGTGGGCACCATATTCATCCACAACACGCAAAACAACATGGAAGAACGGCTGCCAGGTGCACTGCAGCAGCTCGGTCCGGAAGCCGCGAAGTACACCGAAGGGTTCGACCCCAACGCGCTCACGCCGGAAATCATGGACCAGCTACCCGGCCCTATTCATGACGCGATCGCATCGAGCTACAACGACGGCCTGACGCCGGTGTTCTTGCTGCTCATTCCGCTCGTGCTCGTCGCGATGGCCCTGCTGTTCCCTGTTGAGCAGGTGAAACTGAAGGAAACCGTCGAGTAGCTATTGCCAGCTAGTGCTTGCCCGGCTTGGGCAGCAGCAGCTCATAAATGTCGGTGTCGCGCCAGGTGCCGGCCAGCTCGCCGTATGTCATCAGCGCCATCTGGTGGTAGGTGCCCACCTTCACAAACCCGCGAGACTCGTGCAGCCCCGCCGAGCCGGTGTTTTCCGGGAAGATCCACGAGTGGATGGACCATTTGTTCAGCCCAATGCACGTCTCGATGAGCTTGTCCAGCAGGGCACCAGAAACGCCACGGCCTTTCGCGTCATCGTGAATGTAGATCGAGTCCTCCACAACACCGTGGAACACGCTGCGTGTCGACGCCTGCGCCGCAGCAACCCAGCCAAGCACACGGTCATCATCATGCTTTTCGACGGCGACAAACACCGTCTCAATGATCTTGTTCGTAGCGAACTTCTGCCACGTCGGCCCATTCTGTTCGTACGAAGCATGGCCAGTGCCTAGGCCTGCTTCGTAGATGTCGCGGACCTGCGGGTAGTCCTCCGGCCGGATGGGGCGGATTGTGAAATCGCGTTCGGACTCGGGAATCGGCATGGCGACCATCGTACAAGTCACTCCCACAGCACGAAAACCGCGCCGCAGACGCAGGTTAGCGCCCTGCGGCGTGGCTGAGCCCACGGGTTAGGCGTGGTCCTCGAGGAGGTCTGTCACCAGCTCCGCGATCGGAGAACGCTCCGAGCGCGTCAGGGTCACATGCCCGAAGAGGTCCTGGCCCTTGAGCTTTTCAATGACAGCCTGAACACCGTCGTGGCGGCCCACGCGCAGGTTGTCGCGCTGGGCGACATCGTGGGTGAGCACCACGCGGGAGCCGCGACCGAGTCGGGACAGGACAGTCAGGAGCACGTTGCGTTCGAGGGACTGGGCCTCGTCGACGATGACGAATGCGTCATGCAGCGAGCGGCCGCGGATGTGCGTCAACGGCAGCACCTCGACGAGATCGCGCGCTGCGACTTCCTCGAGCACGTTATCGGACACGACGCCCTCGAGGGTGTCGTAGACCGCCTGGGCCCAGGGGTTCATCTTCTCCATCTCGTCGCCCGGCAGGTAGCCCAAGTTCTGGCCGCCGACGGCGTAGAGCGGACGGAAGACGATGATCCGCTTGTGCTCCCCGCGCTCCAGGACAGACTCCAGGCCGGCGCACAGTGCCAGCGCCGACTTACCGGTGCCGGCGCGACCGCCGATGGAGACGATGCCGACGGAATCGTCGAGAAGCAGATCGAGCGCGACCCGCTGCTCAGCGGAACGGCCGGACAGACCGAACGCGTCGATATCGCCGCGCACGAGCTTGACCCCGCCCGAAGGTGCAACACGGGCCAGCGCCGACTTGTTGCCGGCGTTGAGCGTCAGGCCGCAGTGGACCGGAAGCTCACCGGTGTCGATGGCGCAGAAGCCGGTGGCATAAAGCTCGTCGATCTCTTCCCCGGAGACCTCGAGCTCAGCCATGCCGGTGTACCCGGTCAGAACGACATCCTGTGCGCGGTACTCCTGCGCAGGTAAACCAACAGCGCCGGCCTTGACGCGCAGCGGCACGTCCTTAGTCACCAAAACAGTGTCCCTACCTTCCTGCATGAAGTTGTAGGCGCAGGCGAGGATGCGGTTGTCATTCTCCCCGCCGCGCAGGGCGGACGGCAGGTTGTCTTGAGACTGGTGGTTGAGTTCCACGTGCAGCATGCCACCGTCAAGGTTGACGGGCATGGGCTGGTCGAGCCGGTCGTAGTCGGCGCGCAGGTCTTCCAAAAAGCGAAGAGCTTGGCGGGCGAACCAGCCAAGCTCTGGGTGATGGCGCTTCTGCTCGAGCTCCGTGATGACCACGAGCGGCAGAACCACGTTGTGTTCCGCGAACTTTTTCAACGCCCACGGATCAGACAGAAGGACTGACGTGTCGATCACGTAGGTTCTCAAGGCGGTGTGCGCCGTGAGCTGCTCAGGTGCGGAGTCGATCTGGGTAACAGAAGGGTCAAACATGCAATTGCTCCCCTAGTGCGGTTGTCGGGTAGCCAGGACCGTGCTTCGCGGTACCTGACACCTGCCACACTAGGGGAGCAAAGTGGAAATTACATCGATGTAAGGTGAATTTCCGGTTACAGCGTCAACTAGCTGATCTTCGCGGTGAACTCGCCGTTCTCCTCGAGCCACTCGATGGTGCCGTTCTGGAATTCCTGGATCCAGCCGTTGTCGTCGGAGCGCTTCTCCTCAGGCGCGGTCGGCAGGCCGACCTCTGCGTCCAAGCCACCCTCTTCCTTCCAGGTCTTAGAGATCTCGCCGACGACCGGCACAGCGCCCGTCTCCTCGGAGTAAACGATGTTCTTCTCAGCGTCGTACTCGATCAGAGTGGTGCCGTCCTCGCGGGACTCAACGTTGAACGGGTCGCCCCAGTTGCCGCCGCTGTGCTCCTCAGCAGCTTCCTGTGCGGCAGCCGGAACCAGAACAGACTCGCCGTCCTGAGTGGTGATCTCGACGGTCTCGCCGTCCTCACCCTCGCCCTCAGCGTCGGTCTCCTCGGTCACGGTCTCGACATTGGTCTCGGTTGCCTCGACCTCTTCGACGTTGCCGTCAGCGTTGTCAGCATCGTCGGAGCAAGCAGCAAGGCTGGTGGCCAGTGCGAGAGCTGCGACGGAAGCGCCGAGCTTACGGTTAATCTTGATGTTCATAATATGAAGTCCTTTCATAAGCTAACTTTTAAGACCGTTCACCATTATGCAAACTTCACGTTACATACGTTTTCTGCTTCCCCCCTTTTTGGGGTAATTGCGGCGGGATCCCTTGCGCTGGCCACTGCTTTTGCTTTTTACTTTGTGTTTTCGTTTGTCGCCCGAACGATGGTTTCGGTCCCGATTCTCAGCGCTGCTTCTCGACGAGTTCCGCGTCCTTCCCTTCGCCACCCCAACGAAATCCTGGATCGCATCGGAGTCTTCCTCCACCTTCCACACGAGCGCAATCGCCGTTGGCTCATGCGCCGGCTCCCCTTGCAGCTCCGCGACAACGACCTGTTTTTTAGACAGCACTTTCAGCAACGGTGCCGGGGCGAACGCCACTCCCACGTTCGCTGCTACGACTTGGAGCGCCATCCGCAGGTCGTCGGTCGTTCCGTTGGGATAGGTGTAGTTGACGGGCTCGTCGGTGACGTCAATAAGCGAAATGGGCTCCCCGATGTCATAGAGCGAGTCTTTCGGGACAGCGAGACCGGGTTTTTCCTCGTAGAGACGCACGTGGTGGAACTGCTCCCCTGGCTGCCCGATGCGGTCGTCGGGTACACGCATCAGGGCGAGCTGGGCGGCACCGCTGTCGATGAGTTCGAACGGGTCGTCGCTGGGAATCTCCTCGAGTTGGTGGTTTGCGCGGTAGCGGGCGAACCACTTGCCGGGCTCGGTGCCAGTGACGAACGCGAGGCGGAGGGGGCTGGACATGCCACGATGCTACCGTCTGTGGCATGAGCGAAACGCCCTCGAACACCCCGTCCAGCACAGCCATGAAACCGGAAACTGCCGCGAAGAAGCTCGGTATTTACCTTCCGGCAGCACCGCAGGAGTTCCAGGACGGTGCCGTCACACACGCCCAACTGCGCGAACTGCAGATGAACCCGCCGCAGTGGCTGAGTTCCTTGCGCGCCGACGGCCCCCACCCCCGCCCCGAAGTCGCCCGCAAACTCGGCATTTCCATTACTGCCTTGAAGAAGAACGACATGGATAAGCCGCTGACCACTGAAGAGATCCAGGCTCTTCTGGCGGATCAGCCCGCATGGTTGCGTGAGGCCCGCCGGATCCACGCACAAGAGCGCGGCGACGGGCCTGCGGAAGAGTCAAAAGAGCGTTAGAGCATCTTCCAGTCTTCAAGACCCGGGTACAGCGGGTAGTTCTCCGCGAGCTTGGTCACGCGGGCACGCAGAGACTCGACGTCGGCGTTGGTGCCCTGAGCCAGCGCGGTACCGATGATGTCGGCGGTCTCGGTGAACGCCTGTTGGTCAAATCCGCGGGTCGCCAGGGCCGAGGTGCCGATGCGCAGACCGGAGGTGACCATCGGCGGGCGCGGGTCATTCGGGACAGCGTTGCGGTTGACGGTGATGCCGACCTCGTGGAGCAGATCCTCGGCCTGCTGGCCGTCGAGCTCGGAATTGCGCAGGTCCGCGAGCACAAGGTGGACGTCGGTACCGCCGGTGAGAACGTCGACGCCGACTTCCTTGCAGTCGGATGCGGTGAGGCGCTCGGCGAGAATGCGGGCGCCCTCGAGGGTGCGCTCCTGGCGGTCCTTGAACTCCGGCGTGCCGGCAATCTTCAGCGCGGTGGCCTTCGCGGCGACCACGTGCATGAGCGGTCCGCCCTGCTGGCCGGGGAAGACAGCGGAGTTGAGCTGCTTCGCATAGTCCTGCTTCGCCAGGATCATGCCGGAGCGCGGGCCGCCGAGGGTCTTGTGAATCGTGGTGGACACCACGTCGGAGTGCGGCACCGGGGACGGGTGCAGGCCGGCGGCTACAAGGCCGGCGAAGTGGGCCATGTCGGTCCACAGGTAAGCGCCGACTTCATCGGCAATCGCCCGGAACGCCTCGAAGTCGACGGTGCGCGGGTAAGCGGACCAGCCAGCGATGATGACCTGCGGCTTGTGCTCCAACGCCAGCTCGCGGACCTTATCCATGTCGATGAGCATGGTGTCCGGGTCGACCTCGTAGGCGACAACGTTGTAGAGACGACCGGAGAAGTTGATCTTCATACCGTGGGTGAGGTGGCCGCCGTGAGCCAGGGACAGACCCATGATGGTGTCGCCCGGCTTAATCAGGGCATGCAGCACAGCGGCGTTCGCCTGTGCGCCAGAGTGCGGCTGGACGTTGGCGTACTCGGCTCCGAACAGCTCCTTGGCGCGGTCGCGCGCAATATCCTCGATGACGTCGACGTTCTCGCAGCCACCGTAGTAGCGGCGGCCCGGGTAGCCCTCCGCGTATTTATTGGTCAGCACCGACCCCTGGGCCTGCAGCACTGCGCGCGGCACGAAGTTCTCTGAGGCAATCATCTCCAGAGTGTTGCGCTGGCGGGAGACCTCCCCGAGGATCTGCTCATAAACATCCGGGTCTAGCTGGGCGAGCTCTTGGTAGCGGAGATCGTCGGTCATCATCGTTCCTTTCGGGTCGAGCCTTCTACGCACACCACAGTAAGCCAACCACCGCCAGCAGTGTAAGAATGGTCCTCATGCCGCGACCAGCAGACCCTAGCCCCTATCTGGATTTGACGCGTGACGCTTGGCGGGAGCGGCGCGCGGAGATGCCGCAGGTGCTCACCGAGGACGAGCTTGCGCGTCTGCGCGGTATCGGTGAGAGCATGGATCTCAACGAGGTCGCCGAGATTTACCTGCCGCTGTCGCGTCTGTTGCATTTGCAGGTTCGTGCGCGCCAGAAGCTCACGGCCGCCACGGAAACCTTCCTTGGGGAAAACCCCGGGCACGTGCCCTTCATCATCGGTGTCGCCGGGTCCGTCGCGGTGGGCAAGTCGACCACGGCCCGTGTGCTCCAAGTGCTGCTGGAGCGATGGAAGTCCCACCCGCGGGTGGATCTGGTCACCACCGACGGTTTCTTGCTGCCCACCGCGGAGCTCACGGCCCGCAATCTCACTGGGCGCAAAGGTTTCCCGGAGTCCTATAACCGGCGCGATCTGCTGCGCTTTGTCACTGACGTGAAAGCCGGCCGCGACAACGTCAAGGCTCCGGTCTACTCTCACGACGCTTACGACATTCTCCCTGGCGAGTACCAGGTGGTAGACCATCCAGACATTCTCATCCTCGAGGGCCTCAACGTGCTGCAGACTGGCCCGACGCTGATGGTCTCCGACTTGTTCGACTTCTCAGTCTACGTCGACGCAAAGACGGAAGATATTGAGCGCTGGTACATCGACCGCTTCATCAAACTCAAGAACACAGCATTCCAAGAGCCAGGGGCGCACTTCGCCCGCTTCGCCCCGCTTTCCGACGAAGCCGCCGCCGCCGAAGCCCGCCGCATCTGGCAAACCATTAACCTGCCGAACTTGGTGGAGAACATCCTGCCCACGCGTGTCCGCGCATCGCTGGTGATGTCGAAGGCGGCGGACCACTCCGTGCAGCGCGTCCGGATGCGGAAGATCTAGCTACTTGCCGAAGCGGCGCGAGCGCTGCGAGTAATCTCGCAGAGCGCGAAGGAAGTCGATCTTGCGGAACGCCGGCCAGTACGTATCGGTGAACCAGATCTCCGAGTAGGCGGACTGCCACAGCAGGAAGCCAGATAGCCGCTGTTCCCCTGATGTGCGGATCACCAGGTCCGGGTCGGGCTGGCCGGAGGTATAGAGGTGCTTCGAGAGGGATTCGACACTGACATGGTCCGCGAGTTCCGCGGCAGGAACACCCTCATCCACCTTGGCGCGGATGAAGTGCTGCACCGCGTCGACGATCTCCTGGCGGCCTCCGTAACCGACCGCGATGTTGACCACGATGCCGTTCTTCGCCTCCGTCGCCGCCGCTGCCGAACGCATCCGCTGCGAGACTTTCTCCGGCAGCAGATCCAGATGCCCCACGAGCCGGATGCGAGCTTCAAACTCGTCGCTGCACAGTTCATCGACGACGCCGGAGATGATGTCGTAGAGCAGCTGGACTTCTTCCGCTGTGCGCGAGAGGTTCTCGGTGGAGAGCAAGTAAATGGTCACCACGTCGACGTTCATTTCAGCCGACCACGCGACGAGCTCCGCGATCTTCGCGGCCCCGACACGGTGGCCGTGCGCGATATCTGTGAATCCAGCCTCGCGCGCCCAGCGGCGGTTGCCATCGGCCATGACGGCGATGTGTTTCGGCTGGTTCTTACCCTGCAGCTCATGCTTCAAACGCCGTTCGTACAGCGGATACAGAATTCGTTCAAGCAGGGCCATGGCACTCATCCTAGCGCGCGCAGCCGCTAGAAAATCGACTTCTTTCGGCGGTCCAGCAGACCTTCTTCTTCCATGGCTTTATCCACGGCAGCTTCATCGAACACGTCGAGTCCGCGAGCTTCGGCAAATGCTTTACGACGATTGAACCGCGAGTACCTCCGATGAAACGCCCATCCAATGAGCAAGATGACGACGGCCAAAGCCAACACGATGAAGGCACCGATCGGCTCCGCCTTACCGAACTCCGGACCGACCGGAGCATCGGGGTTCATCTGCTGGGCGAGAATGATCGTGTCGGTTGTGACGTCGATAAGCATTAATGCTCCTCCTCAATGCCTGCGAAGAGGTCCGTCTCCGGCAGGTCGGTCTGCACACGGGTGCGCGCGAGCTCGAATTCTTCAGTGGGCCACAGCTCAGCCTGCACCTCAGGGGTGCTGGCGAGGAACGGGCCGTTTGGATCGATCTGCGTCGCGTGGGCTGTCAAAGCGTCAGCACGGTTCTGGAAGTAGTCGCCGCAGTCCACCTGAGTGGTCACGCGCTGCATGATGTCGGAAGAATTCTCCTCGAACCGGCGCAGCATCGGCTCATACGGGCTGGTCTCACCGTCACCGATGACACCATCTTCCAACAGGCGGTCGTGCAGTAGACGCATGCGCTGCGGCACGAAACCGTGGGTGTAGTACAGCTTCAGCGGCTCCCAGGGTGCACCGATCTCTGGAGCGAACTCTGGATCGCCCGCCTTCTCCCACGCGATCACGGATGCCTGATGAACCATGATGTGGTCCGGGTGCGGGTAGCCGCCATTCTCGTCGTAGGTGATGATCACGTGGGGGCGGAACTCGCGGATCTCCGCCACCAGCGTCTTCGCCACAACCTCCGGATCTTTCAGCGCGAAGCAGCCTTCCGGCAGCGGCGGCAGCGGATCGCCCTCCGGCAGCCCGGAATCGACGTAGCCGAGCCACTCATGCTCCACACCCAGCGCGTTGGCAGCTGCCGCCATTTCCTCGCGGCGCACATCGGTCATGTTCTCAATGATCCCCGGCTTGTTCATCGCCGGGTTCAAAATGTCGCCACGCTGCCCGCCCGTACAGGTGAGCACCTTGACGCGGTGGCCCTCATGGGCATACTTCGCCATCGTCGCCGCACCTTTCGATGACTCATCGTCAGGGTGCGCGTGGATAGCCAGCAAGCGAAAGCCCGTCACGTAGTACTCACCTCTAGTTGAGTTAGCTGGTTGAGTTAAGGTTGATCGGGAGATCATCTTAGTAGAGGAGCCACCGTGACCACCATCGACCGTCCCGCCGCACGGTACGGCGACGAGCAGCCGCGACGCACATCGGGAACCTCCGGGAAAGTCGTCGCCGTAGTCGCTGTCATTCTCGTCGCTCTCATCGTGGTCTTCCTGGGCCGTTACGTCATGCAGCGCCAGTCACAGCCGATCAGCGCCACCCTCGTCTCGCACGAGCGTGTCGACGACACCACATCCCGCGTCTGGTTCGACGTCCAACGCGACGACTCAGCTATCGACGTCCCCTCCTACTGCATCATCACCTCCCTGAACTACGACATGACCGAGATCGGCCGCCGCGACGTAGTCATCCCGCCCGGCGGAGAGAAGCAGATGCGCATGCACGTGGATATCCCGGTGGGTGAACAGCCCGTCTCCGGCGGCGTCTACGGCTGCTCGACCACGTTCCCCTCCTACCTCGACGCGGAGGCGACACACACTGCCGCACGCTAAAAACCGCAGGCCGGAGACCCTACCCGGCTGCCGTCGATAAGCATGCGCTGTGTTAGGATCCCAACCGACCACTGACGTTAAAAACCGAAACGAGGGTTACACTTCCATGGCTGATTCGCAGCAGCAATACATCACCCCGGAAATGAAGGCCAAGCTTGAGGCCGAGCTGCAGCAGCTCATCGACAACCGCCCAGCCATCGCCGCCGAAATCAACGAGCGCCGCGAAGAAGGCGACCTGAAGGAAAACGCCGGCTACGACGCCGCGCGCGAACAGCAGGACCAGGAAGAAGCCCGCATCAAGCAGATCTCCGAACTGCTGGCCAACTCCACCACTGAGCGCACCGGCGTTGTCGAGGGCATGGCCGTGGTCGGTTCCGTGGTGCACGTCTACTACAACGGCGACGAGGACGATAAGGAAACCTTCCTCATCGGCACCCGCGCCGCCTCCACCGACAACAAGGACCTGGAGACCTACTCCGAGCAGTCCCCGCTCGGCGCAGCCGTGCTCGGCGCCACCGAGGGCGAGACCCGTACCTACACCGCACCAAACGGCCGCGAAATTTCGGTCACGATCGAGTCCGCAAAGCCGTATGATTCGGTTAAGGCAAAGACTCCCCGCGCAGCTCAGTAGACCGCGCCGCCCCTTCAACAACATCTCTACCCGATAAGGATCTCCGCAGTGACTACCCGCACTTCCCGCAAGGTCGCCACAGTCGCCTTCGCCGCCGCCACCGCCCTCGGCCTCGCAGCCTGCTCCCCGCCGAACGAGCAGGCATCCGAGGAGAAGGTGGACACCGCACAGAGCCAGGACCCTGACTCCCTGACGGGCGCGGGCCAGGTCCAGGAGACCGACAGCACCAGTGCCGCCAACGTCACCGACGCGAATACGGCAAGTGCGACCACTACCGCTGCGGACCGCGAGAACGCTGAGTCCGCACCGGACGGCACCCCGTTCTACATCGGTTGCAACGGCGCCCCCGTGCACCAGCCCGTCGAAATCAACCTGAACTGCAAGGACAACAACGACTTCGCCCTTAACATCGTGTGGGAAGAGTGGTCCGACGAGATCGCACAGGGCACCACCACCCGCAACAACGGCGGCCGTGAAGGAGTCGAGGAGAACGTGAAGATCACCCTCACCTCTCCCGACGTCAAAGACGGCCAGCTGGTGTTCACCAAGGTCTCTATCGACGGCAAGGATGTCATGCCGCAGTCGGACTACTAAACAATAGAGTCTCTGCAGCCCCCGGTTGTTTGCCGGGGGTTTCTCGTCGTTCCTAAGGGGGGCGGGTGCGGCGGGGCGGCAGGAACGCGACTGGAGTGCGGGCGCGCCCCTCTGCAATCCACCCCGAAAGTGCCATGAACCTCTGCCTATGAACTGAGTGCTGGGGTGAAACCCTCTGCGCTGACCTTGTTCAAAGGCAGAGGTTCATTCCCGTTCACTTCCCCATTCCGACCGGCCGCACCCCACTCCGTCCACCCAGCCCCGCTCCCGTAAGCGACACCCCCGCAGATCGAAACCCCCGCACCCATTCAGGAGCTGAACGGTGTGCGGGGGGCACGAATCCGAATCCTGCTTCGAGCTGCAGGTGCCTAGGAAACGCCTAGGCAGGCGGGTGGGTTACTACCTGTTGCCTAGTCGCGGGAGAGGATGGACAGGAGGCGCAGGATCTCGGTGTAGAGCCAGACCAGGGTGACGGCCAGGCCGAGGGCAACGCCCCATGCCATCTTGGCCGGCGCACCCATGCGGACGAGCTTGTCGGCAGTGTCGAAGTCGACGAGGAAGCTCAGGGATGCCAGCACGATGCAGACGAGGGAGAAGCCGATGGCCAGCGGGCCGCCATCACGAAGCGGGGACATACCGGTGAAGATGAACATCAGCAGGTTGCCGACGGCCAGGACGGCCACGCCGATGATGCAGCCGGTGAGGATGCGGGTGAACTTCGGGGTAACGCGGATCGCGCCGACTTTGTACACGAAGAGCATGCCGGCGAAGACACCAACCGTGCCCAGTACGGCCTGGAAGACGAGGGTGCCAGCGTCTGCGTTGCCGAGCATCCAGCCGGAGACGGCCATGGAGAAGCCGCCGACGAAGAGGCCCTCAAACGCGGCGTAGATCAGGGTCACAGCAGCGGATCCGTACTTGCCGCCGAAGCTGTGGATCAGGACGGTGATCAAGCCACCGATGGCACCCACGAACGTGAGGATCATGGAGATGCTCGGGTCGACTGCGATGCCGATACCGAAGTTGATCAGGGCAAATGCCACGATCACGGCGAGGGTGATGCCTGTCTTGGTCACGATGTCGTCGACGGTGATGGGACGCTCACCAGTCGCACCAGCGTACGGATCCTGCGCGTAACCGGCCTGGCCGTAAGGGTTCTGGCTAGCGCCGTAGGGGTCCTGGTAGCCGCCCTGCTGGTCGTAGCCGTAGGAGCCGCCCTGCGGGTTGTAGCCGTGGCCGCCCTGGGGCTGGCCGAACCCAGCCTGCTGTGCAGACTGAGGAAGTCGCGCCATCACGGGGTTGGAAGATTTCACTGGCCTGTTTCCTTTCTGATTTATAGCTCGAAGCAAAGATTCGACCGGTATTCGATCATACCGTTCAACGGGAGAACTGCCCGTTTCGTTCCCGCCGGGCGCAAAATAGTATGTAAGCCATGGTCTGGAGGCGTAGGTTCTTCTCGCGCGACCGGGTGAAGAAGCGCACCGGCAGCGAGTTCTTGCTTGACCATCTCGCGGCGCTGGCGGGCGCAGATCCCGTCGCAGTGCATGGCGAGCTGGAGTTCAGCGACGGTGTCGCGGTGCTCGTATACCGTTTCGACCAGCCTGTCCCCCACTACCTCTACGTCACGCACGGGATTTCCCAGACGAACAGCTCGCAGCCAGTCGCCGGGCTTCAGACAGAGCTTTCCCTGCGAGTGCCTCTGACAGAAGAGCCTCCCACGTGGCCTGTCCACCGTCTTCGCCGCTTGGCGGCGTACCTGCGTGAATCGGGTGATTCGCTCGAGCCGGGCCACTACATGGACTTACGTTCCCCTGTCTGCACGGACGCGACGCTGTCAGCGTTCATCTTCGTCAACGACCCGATTCTGGAGCTCTCGATCTCCCCCACCGGCTGGGTCCGTTTCATTTACGCCGTCGCAGTCACCGCAGATGAGCTTGAGGCGGCATTGCGCTGGGATCCTTTGAAGTTCGCGGGTGTTCTCGGCGACAGCATTCCGCTCGGCTTGAGCGATCCGCGTCGCAGCTCCTTGCTTATCGACGCCTCCTCCCTCCCCCTCATCACCTCCCACACTGAGGCGGAAGGCTCGTCGATATCTGCGGTGTCCTCCAGTTACTTCGCCGTGGATGAATCGGGGCGCATTGACATGACCGCTCAAGCTGCCGCAGATGTTGTCCGCGCTATGCGCTGGCGGCTTGGGTACGACAGGACCTTCGCGGTCATGGGTGCGGGCAACGGTGTCGAAGCGTGGCTGCGGTTTCTCCCGGACGAGAATGCCGCATCGTCGTCAGTCACCTTCAGCCGCGACAGTCCAGGCAAACAGCGGCGCACTCAGGAACCCCCGCTGTCCGCGCACATCACCGTCGAGGTCAACCGAGCCCTGCGCCACGAAATCATGGCTGTGCTCGAGGCCGAACCCGGCACCTACCGGATGCGGTCTGCCCCGCTGACGTTCTGCGTCATCGACCCGAAGCGCTGAAGAAATAGTGCCCCCAGTCGGACTCGAACCGACACTGAACGGATTTTAAGTCCGCTGCCTCTGCCAATTGGGCTATAGGGGCGTGCGGGCGGCGAGCGCTCGCACAGAACCAGAGTCTACGGCACCCCGAAGCCGTCAATGACAACGGTCGCCGCTAGCGGCGGGAGCGGGGAACGAGAAAGAACTGGCCCGCGATGTACGGCAGCAGAGCGAGGGCACGCACCGGTTTTTCCTTGTAGGCCCGGCGCGCAAGGTCGAGCGAGGAGACCATCCACGCGCCACGGGTCCACTTGTTGGGCCACCGACGGGCGATCCAGTTGAAGTCCCAGTTCATTGCCGTCGCTAGGGCAGCCTGTGAGGCTGGCGCGCCAAGCGGCGACAGCCCGGAAGCATCATCCAGGGTCTGCGAATCATCCCGTTCGTTGATGTCGGCAAGGGTGGGCACCATGACCACCGCTTGGGTGAGATTCAGCGGCAGCCACCACTTCCTACCGGGGGCGAAGAGGGACCAGATCGCCGCGAGCGCGTGGTACATGGTGGCCGTGGACCTGTAGTGATGCGGGTACGTTCCAAGGGCGGCTTCAATAACGGCTGACTCGAATGAATCGTTGCCACCCTCCGGAGTGCCGACGAGGTCTTCGAGGTCCCGCTCTTTGACCACAGTGTCGGAAGAAACGGAGTCAAAGATCGGCAAGATCTCCCCGTACGTCAACGGCGTCACAAACGACAATCCCAGGGCTGCCATGGGGCGGGTCATGATTGGGGCGGTGAAGTAGGGACGGCGCCGCATCTGCACGGTCTCGGCGTAGCGCTGCATCATCTCCACGTACGGCATGGTGTCCGGGCCGCCGACATCGAACGTGCGGTTGAGATCGGATGGGAGGTCAGCGGCGGCAACGAGGTAGTGGACAATGTCGCGCTGGCTAATCGGGGTGATCTCGTTGGTGATCCAATCTGGCGCGATGAAGAGCGGAACGCGCTCAGTCACGTGACGCAAAAGCTTGAATGACAATGATTCGGCACCGATGACCACGCCTGCTTGGAGCGCGGCGGTGGGAACACCCGAATCCAGCAAGATCTCCCCCACCTTGATGCGGGAGGCAAGGTGCTCGGAGACATCGTCAGAGTCCCCGGTCACCCCATCCGGGTGCAGGCCGCCGAGGTAAACGATCCGGCCTACCTTGTGGCGCGCAGCTTCCTCACCGAACTGGCGGGCCATTGTCGCTTCCTCGTCGGCAAAGCCAGAGCCGCTGTCCATGGAGTGCAGCAGGTACCAGGCACAGTCCACGCCTTCAAGAGCTCGGGAGACGTCCTCGCGGTTGGTCGCGTCTCCTTCCACGATGTCCACGTCATCGCCCCAAGGGCGTTTTCTCGCTTTCGCGGCGGAGCGGCAGAGGATGCGCACGCGCCATCCGTCGTCAAGCAAATTGCTCACGACCTCTCCCCCGATGAATCCAGTGGCACCTGTTACAAGAGCTGTGCGAGTCATGCCCCCAACCTATACTGACCGCATGAGATTCGGCTGGGTCATTCCCTGCGTGCTGGGCGCACTCGGACTGTTCTTGGCACGCAATGCGGGTGACGGCAGCCTCGGGTTCTACGCTTTTACCTTTTTTGCCGCGACGGTGTACGCACTCGGCTGGTGGCTGTGGGGCAGCAAGACCGCATTTGCCGGGCCGGGCATCGGGCGTGAATTCGGCCGTGGCGTGCTCATCGGTGCTGTTTTAGCGATCGTCTTCGTGCTCGGCGCGCTAGTGGTGCAGAACATTCCGTTCCTGGCAGGCCCCGTCGAGCAGCTGCTGAACACCCCGGATCAGGGCGGGCTGTTGCCCACGTTCTTTGTGCTGGTCATCAACGGGATCGGCGAGGAGCTGGTGTACCGCGACATGGTGCCGCGGCAGCTGCGCGAACGGTTCCCCCGGCTCCCGGAAATCTCTGTCGGCGTGGTGTCCACCCTGATCTACGGCGTGGTCACCATCGCAATGGGCGTGCCGCTGCTGGTGTTCTCAGCCCTGGTTCTCGGCGCCGTGGCGTTCTACGAGGCATCGCGCTCGCGGCGGTTGTACTCACCGATCGCCGTGCACCTGACGTGGAGCGTGACCATGCTGCTCGTCATGCCGCTTTTCTTTTAACCCGTACATGTAAACCCACTCCTTTCCGGCTCAACAAGCTACGCTGGGCTTGGTGATTGAATTCCGCGACGTCTCAAAGACGTACCCTGGAACCTCTGCACCGGCAGTGAATGGCTTCTCCCACACCGTCAAGGAGGGTTCCACAACCGCCTTCGTCGGCCCGTCCGGTTGCGGCAAAACAACCCTGTTACGCATGGTCAACCGCATGGTCGAGCCCGATACCGGCGCAGTTCTTGTGCGTGGGGAGGATGTTGCGGACACGGACCCAGTTCAACTGCGCCGCAGCATCGGCTACGTCATGCAGCACTCCGGTCTGATGCCCCACCGCAGCGTCCGCGACAACGTCGCCGACGTCGCCAAACTCGGCGGAGCGAGCAAGTCAGAGGCGAAACGCAAGGCATCCGAGATGCTCGAGCTGGTCAACCTCGACCCCGCATTGGAGGACCGCTACCCCGCGGAGCTTTCCGGCGGCCAAGCGCAGCGCGTCGGGGTGGCTCGCGGTCTGGTGAATCAGCCGGACGTGCTCATCATGGACGAGCCTTTCGGTGCCGTCGACCCGGTGGTGCGCCGCGGCCTCCAGCAGGAGATCATGAGCATTCGGGAGAACCTTGCCACCACGATCCTCATTGTCAGTCATGACATTGAGGAGGCGTTCTATCTCGGTGACACCGTAGTCATCCTCGGGGAGCAAGCCCGCATCGAGCAAGCAGCGTCCCCGGAAGAGATCATGGCGCGCCCCGCGAACGATGCCGTGCGCGACTTCGTCGGCATGGACGCGCGCACCCTACGCACCGTAGAGCGCGACGGCGAGACGCTCGTCCTCGACGCTGGCGGCAACATCAAAGGGGTGCTGCGGTGAATTGGGCGTGGCTTTCCAGCAATCTCGGCATGATCGCCGGCCTTGCCTGGCAGCACCTACTCATTGCGCTACCAGCGATCATTGCGTCCTTCCTCATCGCAGTCCCGCTCGGTTGGGCCGCGCACAGCTCAGGCCGGTTCCGCGAAGTCATCGTTGTGGTGACCAGCCTGATCTATGTCATTCCGGGCTTGGCCATGTTCGTGTTCATGCCGTTGGTGTTGGGAACCTCGATTCTCTCCCCCGTCAACGTCGTCATCGCGATGACGCTCTACGGCATTGCCTTGATGGTCCGTAGCGCTGCCGACGCGTTCGACGCCGTTCCTGGGGCCGTGCGCCAATCAGCCACCGCAGCCGGTTACTCGCCCCTGGCGCGCGTGATGCGGGTTGAACTTCCGTTAGCCGGCCCCGGGCTGCTGAGCGGGGTGCGGGTCGTGGCGGCATCGACAGTGTCCCTCATCTCCGTCGGCGCGCTCGTTGGCGTGCAGTCCCTCGGCACGCTGTTCACGGAAGGCTTCCAGCGCGCCTTCCCCACCGAGATCATTGCGGGGCTCGTGGGCACGATTCTGCTCGCAGTGCTTATCGACGTCTGCCTCACCCTCATCGCCCGCCTCACCATGCCGTGGAGGCACTGACCGCCATGCAACCGATTATCGACGCGTTCACCTACCTCACCGACCCAACCCACTGGTCCGGCGCCACCGGCTTTCCCATGCGGATCGCCGAACACCTCGGATACACGTTCCTGGCTGTGCTCTGCGCCGTGCTCATTGCACTGCCCATCGGGATGTATGTGGGCCACACACAACGCGGAGCCTCAGCAGTGCTCGCTGTCTCCGGTGCCCTGCGTGCTCTGCCTGCCCTCGGCCTGCTCACCTGGTTGGCCATTTCCATTCCGCGCGGGATCAGCTGGCCGATCATTCCCGCCACCATCGTGCTCGTGCTGCTCGCCGTGACCCCGCTGCTCGCCGGCGTGGTGGCAGGCTTCGACTCGGTCTCGCGCGACGTGGTCTACTCCGCCCGCGCTGCCGGATTCAGCGAACGGCAGATTCTTCGACACGTCGAGCTACCCATTGCTGCCCCGACAATCCTTGGCGGATTGCGGTCCTGCGTCGTCCAGGTGCTGGCCACCGCGGTGGTCGTCGCCTACATCGGCATGGGCGGGTTGGGCCGCTACTTGATCGATGGGCTTGCGGTGCAGGATTACGCACGGATGGTGGCGGGAGCGATCGTCGTCACGCTTGTGGCGCTGGTCATGGACCTCCTGTTGGCTGCTGTGCAACGCTGGGCCACGCCTGCGGGCCTGCGAGTGAAAGGAAACGGCTAATGCTCAAACGCGTGTGGGTGCTGTTATTGCCGCTGGTTCTCGCGGCGTGCGCCTCGGGTGACCCGCTGGAGACTGAGACGACCGAGGAGCCGGAGATCGAGGCCAGCGGGGACATCGTCATCGGCACCGCCAACTTCCCCGAAGCCGAAATCATCGGCCAGATCTGGGCGGCCGCGCTTTCGGATGCCGGTTTCGATGTCGACGTCGCTTCCGGCATCGGCTCCCGCGAGGTCTACATGACCGCCTTGGAGGACGGCGACGTCACCGTCGTGCCCGAATACGCCGGCAACCTGGCCGCCTTTTACGACGACCTGCCCGAAGGCGCCGACGAGCAGACCATCCGCGACACCCTCACCTCCTCCCTGCCCGAAACCATCGAGGTCGGCGAGTTCAGTCCCGCATCATCAGCAGATGCCTACCGTGTCACTGCCGAGACCGCCGCAGACAACGACATCCAGACCATCGCCGATTTGGACAAGCTCGATCAAATCACCGTGGCTGCCCCGCCCGAATTCGCAGAGCGGCGTTACGGCCCGCCTGGTTTGACCTCTGTCTACGGCATTGACCCGTCCAAGATCAGGGTGAAGCCGATCTCGGATGCTGGCGGCCCGCTCACCGTTCAGGCGTTGGTCGAGGGCGCGGCAGAAACCGCCAACATCTTCACCACCTCCCCCGCCATCACCGGCAAGGGTGACCGCCCCGACCTCGTGATTCTCGAGGATCCCCTAAACCTCATCCCGCCGCAGAACGTCGTCCCCGTCATCCGCGCCGGCCAACTGCCGCCCGAAGCGCTCGACGTTCTCAACAACGTCAACGCCTCATTGACCACTGATGACCTGGTGGAAATGAACCTCCGCAACGTCGGCGACGAGCGCGCCGAGCCAGCCGTCATCGCCAGGGACTGGGTGGACGGTCTGGAGCTTTAGCGCCTCCCAACTGTAGAATCAGCAGGAAGAAAAGGGGGTCGCACATGACTCGGACGATGAAAAACCTCAACCCAACTTCTGATCTTTCACCCAAGGAAATCCGGGAATATTCCGCAGGCGCCGCGAATCTAGCCGGCGGGCGCACAGCCGACCCCTACCTGTCGGAATTGCTCGATGCCCACGCTGCAGGTGAGCTCACAACCGAACAAGCTCAACAGCTGGCTCGAGAACACATCCTCGGATAATGGCGCGGTGGGGGGCGTTCAGAAACTGGGATGACTACTTCATCCCTGGAACACGTACATTACGCAACCTCTTCGTGAGCGATGAAGAACCGTTCGGCGTTGAAGACCCAGAAAAACTGCGGGTACTGGAGTTGGTTAACACGGAGTTCCGCTTGAATGAGCTCGCCACCAACCCCCTCCCCGGCAACTTCGATTACGCCCACATGAAGGCGATCCACCGCCACATTCTCCAGGATGTGTACGAGTGGGCGGGCGAAGAACGCGTCGCCCCAACCGGGCAATGGATGGCCAAAGACGGCCACGCCTACTACCCCGCCGGACCCGTCCTCACCGAAGCAGCCGAAAAGCAGTACCGGCTTTTGGCCGAAAAGAACCTACTCAAAGGTTTGACGCGAGAGGAGTTCATCATCGAACTTGCGGAAGCCTGGGGTGAAATCAATGTCATCCACAGCTTCCGAGAGGGCAACACCCGCGCGCAGGTGGTGTTCTTCAGCGAGCTCGCCCGCAACGCGGGCTACGTGCTGGAACCAGCGGTGTTCCTTGATGATCCGCTTCGCGACACTTTCGTCGCTGCCCGCTTTCACTCCCAAGACACCGGCGACAACACCAAACTGGCCGAGGTTCTGTCCACCATCGTGCGCGCATGACCGAACACTGGCCCGTTCAGTCGGCTACTCGCTCACCGAGAACACACGCTTCTTCCGCTTATCGCCGTTCCCGGCTGCGCCGTCCGCAGCACCATCCCCCACTGCCGTGGACCCCGACACGGACACCGGGTCCACATCGAACATCTCAGACAGGAAGTCGGCGACCCACTGGAGCAGTTCTTCGTCGCGCAGGTTGGGTGCGTTGAGCGCCTTCTTCGCCCCGCCTTCGCGCGGGAAAGGCACCTGGACGGCCTTCGCTGCGGCACGGTAATTCGAGCCCGGGTAGAGCCGCTTCAACCGGATCTGTTTCGAGTCGGCCATGTCCACCGGGTGGAACTTCAGGCGGGTGCCCTGCATGGTGATGTCAGCAACCCCGGCCTTGCGGGCCTGATGGCGCACGCGTGCCACCGCGAAGAGACGCTGGACCTCGGCGGGAAGATCGCCGAAACGGTCGACAAGTTCGTCGGCGACCGTTGTCAGCTCGTCCTCGTCGCGGGCGGCGGCGAGCTTGCGGTAGCTCTCTAAGCGTAGGCGCTCGGAGTTGATATAGGTCTCCGGAATGTGAGCGTCAACAGGCAGGTCGATGCGGATTTCCTTGGGGCCGTGGTCGGTGGCGTCGACAACTTCGCCCTGCATGAGGGACTTGAATGTCTCCACTGCCTCACCGACGAGGCGGACGTACATGTCGAAGCCGACACCAGCGATGTGTCCGGACTGCTCCGCACCGAGCACGTTGCCGGCGCCGCGCATCTCCAGGTCCTTTTGCGCGACAGCCATGCCGGCGCCCAAGTCGTTGTTCTGGGCGATGGTGGCCAAGCGGTCGTAGGACGTCTCGGTGAGCACCTTGTCCTTGGGGTACAGGAAGTA
Source organism: Corynebacterium sp. CCUG 69979 (assembly GCF_024454095.1). Classification (NCBI taxonomy): domain Bacteria; kingdom Bacillati; phylum Actinomycetota; class Actinomycetes; order Mycobacteriales; family Corynebacteriaceae; genus Corynebacterium; species Corynebacterium sp. CCUG 69979. Next base: position 38,281 of record NZ_JAGPZA010000015.1, read on the forward strand.
GGCATAGCCGCGCTCGCGGGAACGGCCGACGCGGCCACGCAGCTGGTGGAGCTGCGACAGACCCATGTTCTGGGCGTTTTCGACGATCAGCGTGTTGGCGTTGGCAATGTCCAAGCCAGTTTCCACGATCGTCGTGCACACGAGCACGTCGAATTCGCGGCCCCAAAACCCTTGCACGGTCTGTTCGAGCACCTGCTCACTCATCTGGCCGTGGGCGACGACGATGCGCGCCTCCGGTACAAGGGTGCGCAGGTGGCGGGCGGTTTTCTCAATGTCGGCGACCTTGTTGTGGATGTAGAACACCTGGCCGTCGCGCAGCAGCTCACGGCGGATCGCGGCGGCGACCTGCTTGTCCTCCTGCGGGCCGACGTACGTGAGCACCGGGTGGCGGTCCTCCGGCGGGGTCGTGATCGAGGTCATCTCGCGGATGCCGGTCAGGGACATCTCCAGGGTGCGCGGGATCGGCGTCGCGGTCATGGTGAGCACGTCGACATGCGATTTCAGGGCCTTGATGTGCTCCTTGTGCTCGACACCAAAGCGCTGCTCCTCATCGACGACGATGAGCCCCAGGTTCTTCCACTGCACACCCGTCTGCAGCAGCCGGTGGGTGCCAATGACGATGTCGACGGAGCCGTCGGCAAGCCCGGCGCTTATCTTCTTCGCGTCCGCGGCCGTGGTGAAGCGCGACAGCTCGCGAATCTCCACCCCGAACCCGTCCATGCGCTGAGAAAACGTCGAGTAGTGCTGCTGGGCGAGCAGTGTGGTGGGCACGAGCACGGCGACCTGCTTGCCGTCCTGCACCGCCTTGAACGCGGCGCGCACCGCGACCTCGGTCTTGCCGAAGCCAACGTCACCGACAATGACGCGGTCCATTGGCGTGGGCTTTTCCATGTCGGACTTCACGGCTTCAATCGCAGCCATCTGGTCTTCGGTTTCGACGAAGGGGAAGTTGTCCTCCATCTCCATCTGCCAGGGCGAATCCGCCGCGAACGCGTGCCCCGGCGCGGACGCGCGCTTGGCGTAGAGCTCCACAAGTTCACCGGCGATTTCACGCACCGCGGCGCGAGCTTTGCGCTTCGTGTTCTTCCAGTCGGAGCCGCCCATTTTGCTTAACGACGGCTGCTCCCCGCCCGAGTACTTGCTCAGCAGGTCCAAGGAATCCATTGGAACCCACAGCATGTCCGCTGGTTGGCCGCGCTTGGCGGGCTGGTACTCGAGCACGATGAACTCGCGCCGGGCAGCGTCAGAGCCGGTGCCGATCGTGCGCTCAGCCATCTTCACAAAGCGGCCAATGCCGTGCGTGTCATGGACAACGTAGTCCCCCGGCTTGAGCGCGAGCGGGTCGACGCGGTTGCGGCGGCGCGGAGCGCGACGTTTGGCCCCGGCGATGTCGCCGACACGGTTGCCGGTCACGTCGGTCTCAGTGAAAACGACCAGCCCCGGGCCGGGGAAGCTCAGGCCGGCATGGGACAGAGCCTGATAGAGAGTCACCTGGCCATCGACCGGCTCCAGGCCCGGGGTAGCAATGCGCGCGGAGACACCGTTTTCACGCAGCCGCTGCGCCATACGCTCGATCGTGCCCTTGGCTGGTGCGACGAACGCAGCGCGGCCGCCGCCCTGCAGGTGCAGCTTCACCTGGCCGTACAGCGCCTCGATCTGCTTCGGGTCGCCCTTTGGTGCGGGGGCGGGCTCGTACTCGAGCGGCAAGGTGGCCTCATCATCAGCGGCGAACATGCCGGGCGGGGCGAACGTCCACCAGGCGTTGTCCGCGTCGAGCGCCGAGACCTCGAGTGATTCGAAGGAGCGGTAGGAGCTGGCCGACACGTCGAGTCCTTCCGCGGCGACAGGGCCCTCTGCTCCCATGGCGGCGGCCTCCCAGCCCGCTTCGAGGAACTCTTGGTCGGTCGCTTGCAGGTCAGCAATGCGGGCGCGCACCTTCTCCGGGGAGGTCACCAGTACGATCGAGCCGGCCGGCATGAGCTCCGGCAGCACGGAAAAGCTCGCATCCGTCAGGGCGGGAACGATCGCCTCCATGCCGTCGACGTATGTCCCTTCCGATACGCGCTCCAGCAACTGGGCCAATGTCGGGTTGCCGCTGTGCGCGGTGGAAAGGGCTTGGGCGCGGGTGCGGACGGAATCGTCGATAAGCAACTGGCGCGCGGGGTGCATCTCGACGGAAGCGACATCATCGATGGTGCGCTGATCTGCCACCGCGAACGTGCGCAGATCAGTGGCCTCATCACCCCAGAACTCGATGCGAACGGGGTGCTCGGCGGTGGTGGGAAACACGTCGATGATCCCGCCCCGGGTGGCAAACTCACCGCGCTTGGCCACCATGTCCACGTGCTCGTAGGCGAAGCGGACCAGGGTTTCAGTGAGCTCGCTGAAGTCGTATTCTTCGCCGAGCTTCACCGTGACCGGGGCCACCGGCGGCAGCACCGGCTGGCAGGCCGCGCGCGCCGACGCCACGACCACACGCGTGGATGCGATGTTGTGCACCACCTTGTTGCGCGCACCGATGACATCCGCCGCAGGCGAAAGGCGCTCGTGCGGCAAGGTCTCCAGCGCCGGCATCAAAGCGACCTGCTCCTGGCCGATGAGCGCCGCGATCTCCGCCGCGAGATCCTCTGCCTCATGCCCGGTGGCGGTAATGAGCAGGACCGGCACCTCACGTGAGAGCGCCGCCGCAGCCCACGGACGCACTTGGTCGATGCCGGTGACGTGGAGCGCGGGATCCCCCACGCGTGCGCGCAAGCCCGTCAGCTTCGGGTCGCCCGCGGCCTGCGTGAGCACTCCGGCGAGCATGGGAAGGTCTTCGGTGTGGTTGGCCATGGAATCTTTCTGCGAAGCGCTTGGGGTGTTGGGCAGGCAATAAAAAAGCTTCCCCACCAGGACTCGAACCTAGAATGACGGTACCAAAAACCGTAGTGTTGCCAATTACACCATGGGGAAAGACGATCAAGAGCATACCGCATCCCCGCTCCTGCCCCTAATAAGCCTTCGTTGCTCTCCTCGCCTCGGTGCACTGCAGCGGCGAGGGCAACGCTTTCAGCCAAAAGCCCAGTATGGAAGGCGTAGAACCGTTCAATGTGGGACAAGGCACGCAGCCACCGACGGTGAAGATGGTCTGGCTCAAACCGGACCTGACGCCGAGTGAGTATGCGCACAAGCCGACTTTGTCACAATGTCTTGTAACCCGGGGCGCTCCTGATCCCATCTAACAGGAAGATGAGTGCCGTCAACTTCCCCGAAAGGTCATTCCTGTCATGAACACCGCTTATCCCGGCCCGAACAACGACTCCAACCAGCGCGGAGGCACCTCACCTCGCCCAAACCCGTACCTGTCCCAGCAGCAAGGACACGCCCAACCCGGGCAACCAGCACACCCCGGTAACACTGGTCAGCCCCAAAGTTCCTACCACCGGCAGGTCAATCAGGGCGGGCCCTACCAAGGCGGGCAGTTCACTCAACCGGTGCAGCAGTATCCGTTCCAAGGCGCCCAGCAGCCGCACCAGGGTTCGGAGCAGAACTTTGCCGCCGGGCCCAACGGGCCTGGTTTCGGGTACCAGCAGGGCCAGCAGATGCCTGGATATCAAGGCCGTCCCGGGGCATCCAACCCGTACACGCAAGGGGGGACGAAGAAAAGTAACAACGGGTTGATCACCGCGATCGCGGTCATTGGGCTGCTGGCAGCACTCGGGCTTCTCGCCGCTGTGCTCTTGCTCACCGGCGGAGACGACGCAGACTCGTCAGCGTCAGCAACGTCAGCACCGACGAGCGCCATCGCGCCCGGTGTAGGCGGTGCGACCGGAAAAGAAACAGAGCCGTCTACGGCACCGAGCTCTCAAGCAAGCACTGGTGCCGCCAGTGGCGCTGGCAGCAACGAAGACGCCCTCGAAGCCGCGCAGATGTACGTTGATGTAGGCGGCGTTTCCAAGCGCAACTTGAAGTCGCTTCTCGGCAACACGACGTACGGACACGGCTACACCCAAGAAGCTATCGATTACGCACTCGATAACGTCGACGTCGATTGGAACGAAGAAGCGCTGGAAGCTGCTAAAGAATTACGAGACATTCAAGACACCAGCGATGAAGAACTAAGAAGTTACCTTTCCATCGCAGCTGGGTTCACTGACGAGGAGATCGATTACGCCTTAAGCAAGCTCTAGTTCTTTGCTTGCCGGCGCTAGGCCTAGTGGTTGGGATGGTCTAGTGCCGGCTGTTGCCCCGGTTCCACGATGACGAACTGCCCCATCATGCCCTCATCCTCGTGGAAGAGCATGTGACAGTGGAACATGTAGGCCAAGGTGGGGTCGGGATACTGGCCGAACACGACAAGTAAAGACACCCGCGATCTCGGTGGGATAGTGATGGTGTCGTGCCAGCCGTCCCGGAAGGCGATCTCTCCGTCCTGGATGTCGTGAACCCTGAACCGGGCGTTGTGGATGTGGAAGTTGTGGGGCCAATCTGCGTTCTCGTTGATCACGTGCCACAGTTCGGGGCCGGAGTGGTCAATCACGGCATCAACACGCGCCATGTCCATGGATTGCTCGTTGATCTGGAAGCCGTTGAGCCGCCACTCACGTTCCGGCACCCCTTCAGCGGAAGGTTCTTCGCTATGAATGTCCCAGACCAGCTTTCCCTCTTCGCCCTCGCCGGAGCCCTCCAAGGTTTCCGGCACCGCGATCTCCAGCAGGTCGAAAGTGTCGCGGAGGCCGAATCCGTTGGCGGCTTCTTCGCGGGGCAGGCCCCCGCCGTCGGGCACGCCCGTGCTGCACAGCGTGAGGTCCTTGCCGGGTTCGAGGTAGACGAGGATCTCGGCGCGTTCGCCGGGGCTGAGCAGGATGCCGTCGACAAGCGCGGGGCCGCTGAGTACCCCCTGGTCAGTGGCGATGACCTGGAACGGCACGCCGAGTTCAAGGTGATGGAAGCGCATCGTCGCGCCGTTGACGAGCCGCAGGCGCAGTACCCGCTTGGACGCCTCAAACCGCGGGCGCGTGATGCCGTTGACCAACGGGGTGTCGCCGAGCAAGCCGTAGGTGGGGTCGATGGTCTCGTCGAGTTGGAAGTCCGCGGTGAACTTCGCGTCGGTGATGATCACCGGGATGTCGTCGACACCGTAGTCGGACGGGAAGTCAATCGTCTCCGGCCCTTCGTCGGCGACGATGATCGCGCCGGCGAGCCCGCGGTAGGCGTGCAGCGCGGAAGTCTCGTGCGGGTGCGGGTGGTACCAGCACGTCGCGGCAGGTTGGTCGACATCCCAGCTCGGTGTCCATGACTCCCCCGGCGGAAACATTAAGGCGGGACCACCATCGGCTGCGGCCGGGAGGTGCAGGCCGTGCCAGTGCACGACGGTGGGTTCTGGCACCTCGTTGCGCACGGTCATCTCGATGTGCTCGCCGCGGCGCATGAGTAGCGTCGGCCCCAACCACGCCCCGTTGAACCCCCAGGTCTTCGTGGTGTGGCCGGGCACTATCTCGTATTCGCCTTCCTGCGCAGTGAGCTCGAAGCGGCGGGTCGTGCCGTCCGTGCCGTCCAACTCGCCTTCGTACAGCGGCGGAATCGGCAGTGGACGCGGGTCCGCGTCAGCACCAGCAGGCGTTGGTTGGCCGCGGCGCACACCACCGGGGCCAGCGCAGGCTGTCAGCGCGGCGGCACTGGCCAGAATCATGCCTTTGAAGAACGTCCGCCTGCTGATAGTGCCCACATAGCCTCCCAGGAAGTCGATCGACGCTGATCAAGGACGCAGATCAAGCGAGCCTTTCTTAGCCCACACTTGCTTTCCACGCGTTCCTGCCCAGCCTACTATTTCCGTTATGACCGCAGACGAGAACGAATCGGGCGGCACGAGCCTCCCCCACGAGGAGCACAACGCCCGCCGCTTCATCTGGTCCAACGGGTTCCAGAACATCGGCGACCAGATCGTCGCCCCCAAAACCGTATTGACGTGGCTGTTCACCTCCGCCGGTGTACCGGCGGCGTTCACCTCCTTCCTCGTGCCGATCCGCGAGTCGGGCTCGATGCTGCCGCAGTTCGCACTGGGGCCGTGGGTGACATCCAAGAGCTCGCGCAAAGGCGTATGGATCTTAGGGTCCGTGGGCCAAGCAATCTGCGCCGCGCTCATCGCTGTATCCGCATTGCTTTTCGACGGCACCGCCCTCGGCATCTCCGTCCTCATCCTGCTTGCCGGTCTCGCGTTGTTCCGAGCCATGTGCTCCATTGCCGGCAAAGACGTCCAAGGACGGACCATTTCCAAGGGTCACCGCGGAATGATCACGGGCCGGGCGACTGCTCTGGGCGGCGGCTTCACCTTGGCAGTCGGCCTGATTCTGTTCTTCTTGCCGAACGACCTGCCGCAGTGGGTCATGGCCGCGCTGCTTGCCCTGGGTGCCTCGACCTGGGCGCTCGCTGCGCTCGTTTTCGCGGGCGTTAGAGAACCGGAATACGAAACCGAGAACAACGCGACGGCACACGGTTTCGGGCACATGTGGGAGCTGGTCAGAACCGACCGCGACCTGCAGAAGTTCCTCCTGGTGCGCTCGTTGATGCTAGTGACCGCACTGTCCACCCCATTCATCGTGGTGCTGGCCCAAGAGCAAGGTACCGATCTCGCAGGTCTCGGTGCGTTCATCATCGCTTCCGGCGGGGCTGCTCTGCTGGGAGGACGGGTGTCGGGGTGGTGGTCGGATAAGTCGTCGAAAAGCACAATGGCGTGGGCCGCCGCAACTGCCTCTGTCGTGCTGGTGCTGCTGGTGCTCAGCGCACGCCTGGCACCGGAAAGCGTGAACGCGTGGGTGATGCCGCTCGGATTCTTCGCGGTGAACCTAGCGCACACCACCGTGCGAGTGAGCCGAAAGACCTACCTCGTGGACATGGCGGACGGCGACCGCCGCACGCTGATCACGGGTGCCTCCAACACGGTGATGGGCATCATGCTGCTTGTCGTCGGCGCGGTGAACTCGGTCATCGCGGTCCTCGGCACCCAGGCCGTGCTGCTCTTCCTGGCTGTGCTGGGTGTGTGCGGAGTGTTCGGAGCGAGGAACTTGAAGGAAGTCTCCGCCTCCTAAATGGCAGTGCGTAAAGTGGGGGCGAACTGCCCACGACTCCCCATCACTGAAGAAGGAGCTTTTGTGCCCGCTGTGAACACTGCGAACACTGCGAACACTGCGAACCAGCCCCGCGCCGTTGTCGTCCTCGCTGCCGGCGCCGGAACCCGCATGAAGTCGACCAAGCAGAAGACTCTGCACGAGATTGGCGGCCGCAGCCTGTTGTCGCACTCGCTGCACGCGGCGGCGGCGATCCACCCGGCGCATGTCGTGGCGGTGGTGGGACACCAGCGCGACCAGGTCTCCCCTGCTGTCGACGCGGTGGCAGAGGAAATGCGCATCCAGATCCTCCAGGCCGTGCAGGAGGAGCAAAACGGCACCGGCCACGCCGTGCAGATTGGTCTGACCGCGATCCCCGAGTTCACCGGCACGGTTGTGGTCACGAACGGTGATGTGCCCCTGTTGACGCCGGAGACGATTGAGGGGCTCATCGATAAGCATGAACGCGAAGAGGCCGCGGTGACGGTGCTCTCCCTCGAGTTCGACAACCCCACCGGGTACGGACGCATCATCCGCGATTCTGCCGGGCAGGTGCAAGAAATTGTCGAAGAGAAGGACGCGAACGACGAGCAGCGCCGCGTGCGCGAGGTCAACTCCGGTGTCTTCGCCTTCGATGGCGCCGTGCTTCGCGACGCTCTGACACGCATCACCTCCGACAACGCCCAGGGCGAGCTCTACATCACAGACGTACTGGGCATCGCGCGTAACGACGGCCGCAAAGTCGCCGCCCACATCGCCCCCGACGCGCGCGAACTGGCCGGCGTGAACGACCGCGTGCAACTCGCCGAGGCCGGCAAGGAACTCAACCGCCGCTTGGTTGAACGCGCGATGCGTGCTGGCGCGACCGTGATCGACCCGGCCACCACGTGGATCGGCGTCGACGTGGAAGTCGGCCAAGACGTGACCATTCACCCGAATACGCAACTGTGGGGCTCGACGAAGATTGGCGACGGTGCCGTGATCGGCCCTGACACCACCCTGACCGACATGGAAGTCGGTGCGCGGGCGTCGGTGGTGCGCACCCACGGCGAACTCAGCGTCATCGGCGACGACGCTACTGTCGGCCCGTTCACCTACATCCGGCCGGGTACAGAACTGGGCGCGCGCGGCAAGCTCGGTGCCTTCGTGGAATCCAAGAACGCCACGATCGGTGAAGGGTCAAAGGTGCCTCACCTGACCTACATCGGCGACGCGACCGTCGGCGTGGAGTCCAACATCGGCGCGTCCAGTGTCTTCGTCAACTACGACGGCGTGAACAAGCACCGCACCACCATCGGCGACCACTGCCGCACCGGCTCCGACACCATGTTCGTCGCTCCGGTGACCGTCGGTGATGGCGCGTATACAGGCGCAGGTACAGTAGTCATTAAGGATGTGCCCGCAGGCGCCCTGGCCATCAAGGAAGGTCGCCAGCGCAACATCGAGGGCTGGGTGGAAGACAAGCGCCCCGGCACCGCCGCGGCGGAGGCTGCCCAGCGCGCACGCGAGAGCTAACTGAAAGGCGACACCACCCATGACCGGTAAGAAAGTCGAAAGCCACAAGGACCTCAAGGTCTTCTCCGGCCGCGCCCACCCAGAGCTGGCGGAGAACGTGGCCCGGGAACTCGGCATCGACTTGGTCCCCACCACCGCCCGCGACTTCGCCAACGGTGAGATCTTCATTCGCTTCGGCGAGTCCGTCCGCGGCGCGGACTGCTTTGTCATTCAGTCCCACGCGCAGCCGCTGAACAAGTGGCTCATGGAGCAGTTGATCATGATTGACGCGCTCAAGCGTGGCTCCGCCAAGCGCATCACCGCGATCCTGCCGTTCTACCCCTACGCCCGCCAGGATAAGAAGCACCGCGGCCGCGAGCCGATTTCGGCCCGCCTGGTCGCTGACCTGCTCACCGCCGCGGGTGCCGACCGCATCGTCTCCGTGGACTTGCACACCGACCAGATCCAGGGCTTCTTCGACGGCCCGGTCGACCACATGCACGCGATGCCGATCCTGACCGACTACATCAAGTCCAAGTACTCCATGGACAACCTCGCCGTGGTCTCCCCCGATGCCGGCCGTGTGAAGACGGCTGAGAAGTGGGCCAACACGCTTGGGGACGCTCCGATGGCCTTCGTCCACAAGACCCGCGACATCGACGCGGCCAACAAGGTCGTGGCCAACCGCGTTGTCGGTGACGTTGAAGGCAAGGACTGCGTGCTTCTCGACGACATGATCGACACCGGCGGCACCATCGCCGGGGCTGTCGGTGTGCTCAAGGACGCTGGCGCCCGCTCGGTGGTCATCGCCACCACCCACGGCGTGTTCTCCGACCCGGCCCGCGAGCGCCTCAACGACTGCGGCGCCGAAGAAATCATCACCACCGACACCCTGCCGCAGTCCACCGAGGGCTGGAAGAACCTCACCGTGCTGTCTATTGCGCCGCTGCTCGCCCGCACGATCCACGAGATCTTCGAAAACGGTTCCGTGACCACGCTGTTTGAGGGCCAAGCTTAAGGTGCCTGCCCCTCACATTGATCCCGCCGGCGCCGGGTCAGCTGGCGGGAGTTCCACCGTGCCCGCTGGGCCTGCCGCGACCGTGACATCGGATGCACCGCATTCGCTGCAGCAGCGCGACGCTGGATTGCAGCGGGCAATGAAAAGCCGCCAGCTGCAGATGATCGCGCTGGGCTCCGCCATCGGCACCGGTCTGTTCCTTGGATCCGCGGAATCGATTGGTTACGCCGGTCCAGGCGTGCTGGTCACCTTCCTCTTCGTCGGTGCAATCGTCTACCTGCTCATGCGCATGCTGGGTGAGATGGCGGTGGCCAACCCTGTCTCTGGGTCGTTTGCTGCGTACGCCCGCGACTTCATCGGCCCCCGCGCGGGCTTCGTCGCGGGTTGGAACTGGTGGTACACCACGATCGTGGTGGGCATGATCGAGCTCACCGCCATGGGCACGTTCCTGGACTTCTGGTTCCCGCAGATCCCCCACTGGATCACGGCGCTGGTCACCTTGGTGGTCGTGCTGATCATCAACGCCGCCCGCGTGAGCATCTTCGCCGAAGCCGAATACTGGCTGTCCCTCGTGAAAGTCATCGCACTCGTCGCGATGATCATTCTGGGTTTCGTGCTGGTGCTCACCCCCTCCGCCGACGCCGGGTTCCACAACCTCACCGACCACGGCGGCTTCTTCCCCTTCGGTGCTTCCGGCGTGGTCTTCTCACTCGTTGCGGTCACCTTCACCTTCGGCGGCATCATGTCCATCGGCACCGCCGCCGGAGAAACAGAGAATCCGGAACACACGATCCCGAAGGCCATCAACTCCGTGATCTGGCGCATCTTGGTCTTCTACATCGGCGGCATGAGCGTGATCCTGCTGCTGGCGCCGTGGGATGGGCAGGACTCGTCGGAAAGCCCCTTCGTGCGCGTGCTTAGCTTTGTCGGTGTTGACGGCGCTGCCCATGTGCTCAACCTCGTGATCCTCGCCGCGGTCGCCTCGGTGTGCAACACCATGACGTACTCAGGTGCCCGCATGCTGCGCGACCTGTCGCTCAACGGTCAAGCCCCCGCGTACTTCGGCCAGACCACGAGGAAGGGTCTGCCACTGCGTGCGCTGCTGTTCAACTGCGCACTCATGGGCTCTGTCGTGCTGCTCAATTACTTCTTCGAGGGCAAGATCTTCACTGTGTTGCTTGCCGTCGTGGTCGGTTCCGAGCTGATCACCTGGGCTGCAGTGAACTTCGCTCACCTGAACTTCCGCAAGAGCGGACGCAGCTCGAGCTTCACAGCACCGCTCTTCCCCGCTGCGAACTACATCTGCGGAGCCTACTTCGTGCTGGTCCTGGTGCTCATGGCCGCACTGCCCGACTACCGCGTCGGCCTCATCGCCATGGCTGTCTGGGCGATCGGCCTGTTCATCGCGGCGACAGTCATGGAGCGTCCCGGTGGTCACGGGGCGCTGCGGCGCGAGACTGTACAGCCTCACACCCTCTAGTTATTCGCGTACGGGTCTGGCATGCCGACGAACTGCACCTCGGTGTACTCGAGCATGCCCTCCTTCGAGCCCTCGCGCCCCAGACCCGACGCCTTGACACCACCGAACGGGATTGAGGCATCGGACACTGCGCCGGTGTTGAAGCCGACGATGCCGAACTCCAAGTTGTCGGAGGCGCGGAAGATCACGTCGGGGTTCTGGGAGAACACGTAGGAAGCCAGGCCGTATTCGGTGTCGTTGGCCAGCTCCCACAACTCGTCCTCATCCTTGAAGGTGAAAATCGGCGCGATCGGGCCGAAGATCTCTTCACGGTATACCTTGGCTTCCTTGGAGCAGCTGCGGACCACGGTGGGCTCGAAGAAGTAGCCGTCGCGGTCGAGTTGCGTGCCTCCGCAGAGGATCTCGCCGCCGTGGGAGACAGCGTCGTCGACAAGCTCTTGCATGTCTTGCTGCGCCTGTTCGTCAATGAGCGGGCCGATGTCAGCGCCTTCCGCAAACGGGTCGTCGACCTTCATCTCCTTGACCGCGGCAACGAACTTCTCGGTGAACTCGTCGGCGACGGACTCGTGAACGAAGATCCGGTTCGCGGCGGTGCAAGCCTCTGCGTTGTTGCGCATCTTGGCCATCTTCACACCCTCGACTGCGACATCCATGTCAGCATCACCGAAAACGATGGCGGGCGCGTTACCCCCGAGCTCCATCGACGTGCGCACGACGTTCTCCGCCGCCAGTTTGAGCAAGGTCACGCCCACGGGAGTCGATCCGGTGAAGGAAAGCTTGCGCAGGCGGCTGTCGGCCAGGATCGGCTCGGAGACATCCTTCGAGCTCGCGGTGGAAACCAGGTTGATCACGCCGGCGGGCAGGCCAGCTTCCATCATCGTCTGCGCAAAGTACTGAATGGTCAGCGGGGTTTTGCTAGCAGGTTTCACCACGACGGTGTTGCCGGCCGCCAACGCCGGAGCCACCTTGCGCGTGGCCATCGACAGCGGGAAGTTCCACGGCGTAATCAGCAGGCAGGGACCAATCGGCTTACGGAAGGTGAGCATCCGGTTGCCCTTGGCTGGGTATGCGTTGGTGTTGCCGAAGAAGTGGTTGGCTTCCTCAGAGAACCACAGCAGGTAATCGGAGCCGTAGTCGACCTCACCTTCAGCCTCGGCGTACGTCTTTCCCATCTCCAGGGACATAAGGGTGGCAAACTCCGCCTTGTGCTCGTGCATGAGGTCGTATGCCGTGCGCAGGATCTCGGCTCGCTCGCGCGGGGTGGTGTGCTCCCACTCGGCGCGGGCATTATCAGCCGCTGCGAGCGCTTTGAGCGCGTCCTCGCGGCTTGCCGACGCCATGGTTGCAATGGTCTCCCCCGTGGCCGGGTTTTCTACCTCGAACGTCTCACCCTCCGAGCCGTCGCGCCACTCGCCGCCGATGAGGAGACGCTTTTCTACCTTTTCCAGAAGCTGGTCAATATCAATCTTGGACATCATGCGGGGTTTCCCTCAATCGCGGTTTGCTGATGCTTTCCCTTTCCGGTCTACCACCGCCAACGTTGGGTGTTAGCCCACTATTCGCGGCACGGGGGTTTTGGTCCCGCCTGCGGTGGGCTGTTAAGCTCTGCTGCGTCTCGGCGAGGGCGCCCTACGGGGAGCCGTTATCGACGCGATTCGAATACGTACTTACTCGCTGTTCTTGAGCAGAAGCGACAGAACAGCGCGCGGTCACTCGACGAGCACACGAACATCGTCATCACAGTGGCCGCATTTTTTGTGGCCCGAACACACAGGAGTAACCATCATGGCTAACCCGGTTATTAAGGCCGAGAAGCGCGAAGAGTTCGGCAAGGGCGCTTCCCGCCGCCTTCGCGCCGCGGGCCGCGTCCCCGGCGTTCTCTACAGCTCTGGCGAGGACAACTTGCACTTCCACGTCGACATCCTCGAGATTAGTGCGCTTGTGCGTAACGACGGCACCAACGCCATTCTCGAGCTCGACATCGACGGCGAGAAGAACCTCGCCATGGTCAAGAACATCGACCAGAACGTTCTGACCCTCAACATCGACCACGTCGACCTGCTGGGCGTGAAGCGCGGCGAGAAGGTCAACGTCGAGGTCCCGGTCACCTACGAGGGCGAGGCTGCTGCCGATGCCGTGGTCCTGCAGGAGCTCGACGTTGTCGAGATCGAGGTCGAGGCCCTGAAGATTCCGGACGAGATCATCGTGTCCATCGAGGGCAAGGAGATCGGCGACCAGATCTTCGCTTCCGACCTGCAGCTGCCGGAGGGTGCAGAGCTGCTCACCGATCCGGAGTTCTTGGTCATCAACGTCACCTACGAGCAGGTCGACGAAGAGCTCGAGGCTGCTGCCGCTGATGTTGAGGAGGGCGGCGCTGAGGCTGGCGCTGACACCGAAGGCGAGGACGGCGACGCAGAGGGCACCGTCGAGATCGCCGACGGCGGCGAGGGCGACGAGGGCGCAAGCGAGTAAGTCGCTTATCGACGCCCCCCTTGCCAAGGCCGGCTTCCCCCACCCCGGGGAGCCGGCCTTTCGCATTGGTCCGGCAACTCTCGGCATGTCCCGGGGTTACCCGCCACCCGTTGATCCGTATTGCCCGTAGAATTAATTCCCGTGGCTACTGATTCCCCCATTCTGGTCGTGGGCCTGGGCAACCCGGGCACTATCTATGCGCAGACGAGACATAATGCGGGGGCGATGGTGATCGACGAGCTTCTGGATCGCGCTACCCCGATGCCCGCCCAACTGAGCGTGCACAAGAAGACCAACACTGAGGTCGCTGAACTCGCCGCGGGCCGCCTCATGCCGCGACGCACGACTCTCGCGCGCACGCGTGGCTTCATGAATGTCTCCGGCGGCCCCGTTAAGGCGCTGGCCAGCTACTACGGAACGAAGCCTGCCGACATTCACGTCATCTACGACGAGCTGGACCTCGACTTCGGCCAATTCAAGCTCCGTCTCGGCGGCGGGGACCACGGCCATAACGGGTTGAAGTCCGTCACCAAGTCATTGGGTACCTCCGATTACCACCGTCTCGCGGTGGGCATCGGGCGCCCGCCGGGGCGGCAGGCTCCCGCCGATTACGTGCTCAAGCCATTCAGCAAGCAGGAGTTCGCGGAGCTTCCGATCGTGCTCGCGGACGTGGCCGACGGGCTGCTGGAATACTGCTCGCCCGAATAAGCCACGCCGCACGTTTTTGACCAGTATGTTTATCCGAGCAGTATTCCGGAAAACCCTCAGCAGTATTCTGCCCCCGGGAAACGGCGTGACATTCGTAGAGAGGTCGGTTCCATGCACCAGTCCACCCGCCACCTGACAACGCGGGCGCTCGCCGCGGTCCTCACCGCAGCGATTCTCAGTGTCGGCGTCACGGGATGCTCCACTGAAGCACCGATCCCAGAGCCCGATTCATTGGCCGTGCCGGGCGAGGGAGGAGATTCGGGGGAAGACCTCAACCTTGCGCCAGGAGAGCAAGTGCTGGAAGGAACGCTCAAGGCGGTTCACTTCAAGGACATGTTTCCCCCAGGAGTACATGAAGAGGTCGCGGACGACGTAGACAATGTTTCTACTTTCTATGCAATCGAGCTTGACCCAGTGAAACCAGTTGACGGCCTTGTCGCTGGAGGCGATCGAAACTACCCAAAGCCCACTGTGGGCAATCCTGGGTAATGACACCTCGCCGCAACCGCTGGACTGGACCAAGTACGTCGACAAGCGCATCCGTATCATCGCCCGTGCGGATCAACTGAGGTATGGCTCCGACATAGCGACTCCCCCTGACGCCGTCAATGTGGAGAACTCCGATCACGAACCGGAAGTTCTGGACTAAACCTGACTAACGGGCTCCGAGCAAGTACGCCTCGATCTCGGCCGCCGGGCCCTCACGCAACTTCTCTGGCCGCTCGCCGACCAGGCAATAGGCGTAATCTGGGTCGTTGCGCCGAGGTTTCAGCATGGCGTTGAGGTGCGGGTACGTCGGCGGCAGGTCGGGATGGGTGCGCGTGAACTCGGTCTCGAGGCCGCGGGCGTAACGGCCCGAAAAGGCACGCGTTGACACGCTGCTGTTTCCGCCGGTGCGGGCATCGCGAAGGTGGGCGCGGTTGGTGTCGGAGGTGCCGGCTTCGTCGGCAAGCAAAAAGGCGCTGCCGCACGCAACGGATGACGCGCCCCACTCGATGAGGCGCTCCACGTCGGCGGGGCCGCGGGCGCCACCAGCGGCCATGAGGGGGATGTTGATGAGGCGGAAGATGCCGTCGAGAAGCTTTTCGACGCTACGGTCCCCCGGCTCCTCACCCAACCGCCACGTCGCGCGGTGTCCACCAGCTTCGGGGCCTTGCACGATGAGTCCGTCGGCGTACTCGGCCGCCTTGACCGCGTCGGCTTCGTTGGTGACGGTGACCCAGGCTTGGATCCCGGCGTCATGCAGCATGCTGACTTCCTCAGGAGTGAAGCTGCCGAACGTCGACGACACGATGGCGGCACGACCATCCTCGATGGCCAGACGCAGCTTGTCGCGGAAGCCGAAGGTCAGGTCCGCTGAGGGAACGGGTTCACCGAGTTCTGCAGAAAGTCGCTCCAGGTCCGCTGCAGCTGGTTCGTCGGTCTGCGGGTAGAAAAGGTTGATGCCGAACGGCTCCTTGACGCGGGCCAGCTCTTCCCGCGCCTGTTCCAATGAACAGGTGCCCCAGGCCAAGAACCCGAAACTGACGGCATTGACCAGTTCGGGCGTGGACGGGCCGCCGGCCATGGGTGCGGCGACGACGCGGGGCAACGGGGCAGGAAGGTCGGTGGGCATGGAACCTACCCTACCACGCCCTTTTCAACCCGAGCTGTGCGATCTAAGCGTTAGCGTTCCGGGTGCGGTCGTAGCGGATCCACTCGTCGACATCGTCCATGTACATTCAGGGGATCGGGCCGTTGATGCCGGTGCCGAGCACAAAAAGCTCGTCACCGAATTGCGGCGATTCCAGCTCCCCTTTCAGTGCGCGGAGCTGGTCCGTGATGGCGAAGATCCCGTCGCGCGCGACCACGCGATCAGGCGAGGATGCCCCGCACCGTGCCGCGGCGAAGCGGAGGTCCTCGAGCAGGTCGTCCGCTACAGCAAGGCGGGCATCGACGTCGCCTTGCTCGGCGCCGGCGAGCACAGCTGCCAGCGTGGCGATGCGGTCGATCTGCTCAGCCGAGCGCATGGCTCGAGTTATCCCTTTGCCAGGTTGCCTGCGCTCTGGCAGGGGTTGGAGGTCTGCTTTCGCGCGCTCCCACTGCTCTCCAGCACCGGCAGCCAAAGGCGAACGAAGTTGCGGGATAAGGCGGTCAGTCTCGCCGATGCGGGTCAGGGCGCAGTGGTAGAAAGCGTCGTCACGCGGGACGTGACCGTCGGTTTCTGTAGTCAGCTTCGCGTGGTCCATGACCCTCCTCACGGTGCCACCTCCCCGCGCAACCAGCGGCGGTACACGCGCCCGGTCGTTGCCGGGTGCAGGTTCACCGTCTGCGCCACGCTGTAGGAGCCCATGCCCGCGCAGTACTGCTCCCAGATCGCGCCGATGGGCACGAAGCCTCCGAGCCCGGATCCGGGGCGGAACTCCCGGCTTGTGATCCCAGGTGGCGGGACATCTGGGTCCGCTTTGCGCCCCATCTGGCGCATGGACATCAGTTTGCGGGATTCGTGTTCGCACCACTGCCGCGTCACCGGTCCGAGCGCGGTTGCTGCGCGGGCGTACTCGGTGCAGACCTTCGAATCTGACAGGCTTGCCCGCAGGCCGGCGATGTCGCGCGCAAGATCGTCCGCACCAACCTGGCGAGCTTCGGTGACCAACTCATTCACTGCCTGCGTCCGCAGCCGCAGATCGCCCTGTTCGATCCCCTGCAGGTACAGCTCGTTCGCGTGGGCGGCGAGCACCTGCTCCGTCGCCACACGTAATCCCTCCTGCTCGAAGCGGGCGCGCAGCTTCCCACTCTTGCGCAGCGTGGGGCGGGCTCAGCGGGGAGTGCAACCCGCGCACACGCACGTCCGTTTCAGGGATCAAGCTCGCCGCGCGCGCATAATGCTTATCGACGAACCCGCGCTCCGCCCTCTTCCTCGAGACCACAGCGATGCAGGCGCCCACAGCAATCACCGTCAGGATGATGCCCAGTATCAGCAGCGTTGGCCCCACCCCATGGGCTCCTCGGCTGCCAATAGCTGCTCAATCATGGCCCTCATCATAGATAGACTGGCATCCGTGCTCGATTTCCTGCGTAATCTCTTCCGTCCCTCGCCGGCTCCTGGCGCCGGGCCCGCAACCGACCCTGATCCAGCGCTGAATGACGCGGAATGGCTCGTCGTTGGCCTGGGTAACCCCGGCGAGAAGTATGACGCTACGAAGCACAACGTCGGCTATATGGCGCAGGACATCCTCCTCGACCAGGTCGCGGCCACCTTGGACCCTCTCGCAGGGCACAAGGTGACCGTCGCCGTCGCTGACGGGGTGGCCTACGCCCGCTCCACCACGTTCATGAACTTGAGCGGCGAGGGTATCGCTCCGCTGGCCCGTGAACTGGGCATCGCGCCCGAACATGTCGTGGTGCTTCACGACGAGCTCGACCTCCCACCCGGCAAAGTCCGCATTAAGCTCGGCGGCAACGAGAACGGGCACAACGGATTGAAGTCCCTCACTGAGGAACTGGGCACGCGCGACTACGTGCGAGTTCGGATCGGGATCGGACGCCCTCCGAAAGGAGCACCGGTGCCGGACTGGGTGCTCAGCTCGCTGCCGCAGGACTCAGACGACGAGGAAAAAGCTCTGATGGAGCAGTTGGGGTTGGCGGCCGAGGCGGCTGGGATCGTCGTTAAGCACGGGGTGCAGCGCGCGCAGAACGAGATCCACCCGCGTAGCTGAGTTATTTGTTCAGCTGGGCGGTGAGCGTCTCGAGGCGATCGCACATCGCGGCGAGCTCCTTGGCGCGATGAGGCATCGGTTGGAAACCGTCTTTCATTTCCATCGCCTGGATGAAACCGACCTGCTCGCGAATGTCGTGCATGTGGAAGTTGGCTGCGATCTGGCGCCAGTGCTCGATCGCACGGATCGCGCCGACACCGCCGTAGCCGATGAAACCGATCGGCTTGCCCACCCACTCGGGGCCGAGCGTATCCACCGCGTTCTTCAGCGCTGCCGGGACCGAGTGGTTGTACTCAGGCGTGATGAAGATGAACGCGTTGCAGGCATCCACGGCCTGCGACCAGCGGGTGACCTCATCGTTGTCGTACTCGCGGTTCATGAGCATCGGCATGCCGGCACCGTCATACATCGGCAGGTCGAAGTCGGCGAGGTCGATGAGCTGGTACTCCGCGCCGGTGCGATCGGCCACCTGCTCCTGCACCCAGGCGGCCACCTTCTCCGCGGTGCGGCCTTTACGGATAGATCCGACGATGACGCCGATCTTCATTGCTTCTCCTCTCATTTGCGTACAAGTCACCTAACTCGGCCCCACTCTAATGAAGGCCATCAGGGCCTCCCGCGGTGGAGCTCGAGCAACTAGTTTCTTCAACGAGAACCAGTCCATAGAATTCCAGGAGGCTAAGACATGGATGTCACGATCATCGGCGGAGGTTTCGCCGGGACCGCGGCGGCAATCAACTTGGCAAGAGCGAATCGGTCCGTCTGCTTGGTCGACGAAGGGCGGCCGCGCAACCGGTTCAGCGAGCACGCCCACGGCATCCTAGGAATGGACTCGATCAAACCAGTCGAGCTACTCGAAAAGGGTCATGCTGAATTCGAGTCGTTCGGCGGGAGGATCGTTCGAGACCGCGCTGAGAACCTGACAAAGTCGCACGACAAGTGGTCCGTAACTCTCGCGAGCAGCAAGGCCATTGATTCCCCGCATGTTCTCGTCACTACCGGAATCACCGACGTCTTGCCTGACGTGTACGGTTTGTCCGCGCTGTGGGGAACGCGGGTCTTCCACTGCCCCTACTGTCACGGGTACGAAGTGAACGGGACGGACCTCGCTGTCATCGGTGGAGAGAACCCCGGCTTCACGTTCCATATTTCCAAGCTGCTCACCAAGTGGGCGGAGACCGTCACGTTCTTCACGAACGGTCTCGATCTTCCCAGCCAAGAGACTACCTTTTTCGAAGCACTTGACATCAAGCTCGTCGACGAGCCTGTCCTGGAAGTCGGCCCGGCGGAGGGAGATCGCGTCGTGGTTCGCACGACTAACCACCATTTCGTGTTCGAATCCTGTTTCACCGGCCCACGTTTCGAACCGAACGACGAGCTGCTGCGCGAAGCTGGTTGCGATGTCGTCAACGGGTGGGTCCGCACAGAACGCGGTCTGACATCACAGCCGGGGCGATGGGCAGCGGGCAATGTGGTCAGCTCCCCCGACCAGGTTTCGCAGGCAGCAGGCGCGGGAGCAGCCGTCGGGATCGCGATCGACCAGGCACTTTTCGCCGAGAAGCTGCCCTGATTGCGCTGCATTGCGCTGGTTCGCTCTCCCACCGCACAAGCGACTACCCTCTACAGGTCATGAGCACCGCTTCCACCGTCACCGAGGCCGCCCGCCGCCGCACCTTCGCCGTCATCGCCCACCCGGACGCGGGTAAGTCGACGTTGACGGAGGCGCTGGCGCTGCACGCCCACGCGATCTCGGAGGCGGGCGCGGTGCACGGCAAGGGCAACCGCAAGGACACGGTGTCTGACTGGATGGAGATGGAGAAGGACCGCGGCATCTCCATCGCATCGTCAGCGCTCCAGTTCGAATACGCGCCCGAGGGCCACACCGGTGAGCCGTATGTGGTCAACCTCGTGGACACCCCGGGCCACGCGGACTTCTCCGAGGACACCTACCGCGTGCTGTCTGCCGTCGATGCTGCCGTCATGCTGATCGACGCCGCGAAGGGCCTCGAGCCTCAAACTCTCAAGCTCTTCCGCGTCTGCAAAGCCCGCGGGTTGCCGATTGTCACGGTGATCAACAAGTGGGACCGCGTGGGCCGCGAGCCGCTGGAGCTTGTCGACGAGATCGTCACCGAAATCGACCTCCAACCCACTCCCCTCTACTGGCCTGTCGGCGAGGCAGGCGACTTCCGCGGCCTCGCCCACGTCAACGACGACGGTGAAGCCGACGAGTACATTCACTTCACCCGCACCGCTGGCGGTTCCACCATCGCCCCGGAAGAGCACTTCACCCCGGACGACGCAGCCGCCAAGGAAGGCGACGTGTGGGAGACCGCCATCGAGGAAGCCGAGTTGCTCGCCGCCGACGGCGCCGTCCACAATCAGGACCTGTTCGAACAGTGCGTGACCTCGCCGCTCATTTTCGCGTCTGCCATGCTCAACTTCGGCGTCCACCAGATTTTGGACACGCTGTGCGCCATTGCGCCCGCTCCGGAGGGCCGTGAGTCGGATCCGGCGGCGGTGGAGGCGTCGACAAGCGCAATGGACGAGTCGCGGTCGGTCGGCGATGAATTCTCCGGCGTCGTGTTCAAGGTGCAAGCGGGCATGGACAAGAACCACCGCGACACGCTCGCGTTCATGCGCGTGGTCTCCGGCGAGTTCGACCGCGGCATGCAGGTCACGCACGCGCAGTCGGGCCGCAGCTTTTCGACGAAATACGCCCTCACCGTCTTCGGCCGCACCCGCGACACTGTGGAGACAGCGTTCCCGGGCGACATCATCGGTCTGGTCAACGCAGGCGCCCTGGCGCCGGGCGACACGATCTACACGGGCCGCAAAGTCCAGTTCCCGCCGATGCCGCAGTTCGCCCCCGAGCACTTCCGCACGCTGCGCGCGACATCGCTGGGCAAATACAAGCAGTTCCGTAAGGCGCTGGAGCAGCTCGACGCCGAGGGTGTTGTGCAGATTCTGCGTAACGACGCCCGCGGCGACGCCTCCCCCGTCATGGCCGCTGTCGGCCCCATGCAGTTCGAGGTCATGCAGGCCCGCATGGAAAACGAATACAACGTTGAGACCGTGACCGAGCCGATCCCCTACTCGGTGGCGCGGCGCACCGATGCGGAGTCCGCCCCGGAGCTGGGACGCCAGCGCGGCGTGGAGATTTTCACCCGCACCGACGGCGAACTCATCGCGCTGTTCGGCGACAAGTGGAAGCTCGCCTTCGTGGAGAAGGAGCACCCGGAGCTCACCATGGAGCCGCTCGTCGCCGACTAGCGCGTTTGGTGCGAGTTGTTTAGACCAGCCCGATCCAGTTCCAGTACGTCGCCGAGAACAGCAACACCAGCAGGTACCCAACGATTGTCAGCGGGATACCGGTCTTGAGGAACTGGCGGGTGGTGAACGCCCCGGTACCGTAGGCCAGCATGTTCTGCGGGGCGGAGACCGGCAGCAGGAAGCCGAAGCAGATGACGAACTGCTGGATGACCACGAAGCCCAATCCGCCGTTGGGCACATCCAATGTCGCTGCGAGGGCGATGAACACAGGGATGAGCGCCGACGACAGCGAGGTCGCGGACGCGAAACCAAGGTGGATCACGATGTTGAACAGCGAGACCAGCGCGATGGTGGCCAGAAGCGGCATGCTCTGCAAACCAATGGCGCCGAAGGTCTTCTCCGACAACCACGTCGCGGCGCCAGTCTCCAGCATGAACATGCCCAAGGAAATACCGACAGCGAAGACGACGAGCGTTCCCCAGTTGATCTTCTCCTGAGCGTACTTCCAGTCCATGACGCCAATTCCGGGCAACAGCATGATGCCGATGGCCACGATGGTGATCACCGAGGAATCAATGGGGTGAAGCACGCCTTCGGTCGCCCAGAACAGCAACAGGATTACCGCGATCGCGGTAAGACGCTTTTCTGCGCCGGACATCGGTCCCATCTCTTCCAGCTGCTTGTCGACGAGCGCCTTCCCGCCCTCAATCGACTCCGTTTCCGGCTTAATCGCCCAGCGCATGATGAAGTAGAGCGCGATCGACATGAGGACGGACCAGGGCGCGGCCCAGAGGAACCATTCACCCCACGACACGCTCCGGCCCATTTCCGACTCGATGAATCCGACGGCAACGAGGTTCTGGGCGGCAGCCGTTTTGATGCCCACGTTCCACACCGATACGGCCTGGGTCGCTGTGATGATCAACAGCGCCGACAGTTTCGAGTTGGTGGCCAACCCGAAAGCCGCGACCATGCCCAGCAGAATCGGCACGACGGCGCCGGCGCGGGCCGTTGCAGACGGCACGAAGAACGCCAAAATGATGGAAATGACGATCGCGCCGATGACAATGTTCGACGTCTTCTCGCCGGCCAACCGCAGAACGTACAGGGCGAGGCGGCGGTGCAAGCCGGTCGCCTGCATCGCCACGGCCAGTGCGAGGGCGGCGGCAACGAGTGCGACGGCCGAGGACGAAAAGCCAGCCATCGCTGTCTTCAGGGCCGCGGACGTGCCGACGATCTCACCCGGGTTTTCGGGGTCCTGTGAGAATCCGAGCAGCAAGGAAATCAAGCTGATGATCAGCACGGAGCTAACCGGATAGGACACTGCCTCGGTGACCCACATGATCACTGCGAAGGCCAGCAGGCCAAGCGCGATCTGGCCCTGCCAGTCGATGGTCTCGATCGGGATGATCAGCACCGCACCGAGGGCAATGAAGGCCAAGAAGAAAGCAATCAGCTTGCCCCGGCCAGAGCTCTGGGGTTTCTCCGGGGCACCGCTGCTAGCTTCAGCTGTGGGGGTGTTGGGGTCCGTCGCCGTCGAGGGCGCGGTGGCACCGGAGGGTTCGGACGGGGTGGAAGATGACGCGGGGTTGTTGACCGCGGATGACAAGCGGAACACTCCAATCAAAGTCAGTGGAGAGACATGCGGACGCACTCTCCTCGAAGGGGTCACCTTCCAGACTACGCCCGCCTGAGACCTGAAATGACTGGTCAACCCCGGTTTAGGGCATGCGTTTTAGCTCACACAACCCTCCAACGTTTCGTTCATGGCCCGCTGGGCTCTGGATGCAGGAATCTGGCGCCCAAACCGTTTCCGACAGGCCTTCTCCACGGCGCGCCAGGGGTGCACAGTGCGGATGGATACGGCAGGACTGGGGGTAGTGAAGCGAGGGTGTCCCTCTTACTCACGAGCCCGGGGGCGTTTTCGGGTGCGGGTTGGTGTGTTGTTTGGTGGGAACAGGGGTGGGTCGGGTCTGGTTTTGGGTGTGGGTGTTGTGGGCCCACTGGTGCCAGTGCCAGTGCCGGTGTTGGTGGTGGTGTTTCTGCGGCGGATGCGGTTGGGCCCGGCCCCCGGAAAGTAGACACCGTGGGGGTGAAATTATTGGCTTTACTCTAGCGCATTGTTAGGAAGCGTGA
>NZ_JAGPZA010000016.1:0-46525 GCF_024454095.1 Corynebacterium sp. CCUG 69979
CGTGCCGCCCTAGACGCGTTCGAGGCCTGTGAGCTGGGCCGGAAGTACCCGCAGTCGGTGAAAGTGTGGCGTGATGCGTGGGATCGTTTCGTGCCGTTTCTGCAGTTCCCGCCAGCAGCCCGCAGGGTGCTCTACACCACGAACGCGATCGAGTCGCTCAATGCTGAACTGCGCAAAGCAACCCACAACCGGGCCAGTTCCCCAACGACACCGCGGCACTGAAGACGCTGTGGCTGATGATCTGCAACATCGAAGACAAACGCGCCGCCCAACGAGCAAAGAAAGCAAAACGGGTAACCGAATCCAACGGCTATATTGAAGGAGCGAAGGCCACCGGGTGGAAACAAGCCATCAACCAACTAGCTGTGGCATACCCCGACCGATTCGCCGACTACTTGTAAACCACCCCCCCACACACACAAACAAACGGACACCCTCAGGAATGATGTCCCGAGACATCGTTTTTCAGCCAGTCGGGGCAATTTGGAGGCACCGGTGCCCAACCGGAACAATGTAATGAGACATACGGGCCGGACACGCCGGAACGATGTCGTCGAACCGGACACTACCAGGGGCGCGTTTGGGGAGCGAACAATCTGGTTTGATCGTTCGGACAACCGCTAGAAATGAGCAAAACACCTCTACCTGCAAAAATAGGTTGGGCTTTTGTGTTATGTAGGGGCCGCTGTCGGGGACATTCGACCCGAAATGCTGCTAGATACACTGTTCGTTAATCGCTTCTAGCCGCTCCTCTTCTCAAATCAGCGTCCAATCATTGGCCCATGTTCTCGGAGGCGAGTCGCGCGTAGATGAGGGTGTCGGTCCATTCGCCCTTGCTGAACCAGTCCTGGACGTGATGCGCTTCGAGCCGGAACCCAACGCGGTTAGCAAGTGCCGCGGAGGCGCTGTTGCGGGCATCCATCTGCGCGGTGATGCGGTGGAGATGGTACCTATCAAACCCGAGGGAAAGTACCGCGCGGACGGCTTCACTGGCGAAGCCTTGTCCTCGGTGCGCCGGGTTCAGCACCCACCCGATCTCGCCCTGGCGGTGCTCCTGATCTGTGAGCCATAGTGCGACGTCCCCGATCGCGATGCCTTCATGTTCGATAACCAGCGCAAGCGCAGCAGCCTCACCATCGAGGTCAGTTTTTAATAGCCGCTCCGTGAGCTTGTCGCGGGTGACTTCCAAAGTCCATGGTTCGTCCAACAGGTAACGAGCAACGTCAGGTCGTGAGTACAAATCGTGAAGCCATGTGATATCACCCGTCTCATGCAGACGGAGTCGAAGCCGTTCTGTCACCAACGGCCACTCGGATGCGGGCACGAGATCACGCCGGTAATGGAACAACTCCTCGCGCTGTCCTGCGGGCGTGATTCCTACTCCTTGTCCAGTCTCGCGAAAGCCCGCCGTCGTCAAGCAGTGCTGGGAGGCCTTGTTTTCCGGAAGCGTGCGTGCCTTCAAGGTTTGAAGTCCACTGCTACGCGCGAAGCGTGATGCCAGCTCCAAGCCCCGACGGGCATGTCCTTCCCCTCGCGCACCGGGATGAATCCAGAACCCGACCTCAGCAGCCTCGGAGCTAACGTCAAAGAGAACCATGGAACCCACGAACCGGTCGGTCTTGGCGTCGGCAAGTGCGAGGACTGCCAACGTGCCGGATGAGAGGCCTGCCGCAGCCTCTTCACGGATCATCCGTCGCACGGACTCCGGGGTGTAATCAGGTTCAGGCAGGTGAGCGAAGCGCCGCACAGCTTCGTCTTTTGTGCCTGCTGCATACGCGTCTGCGTCCAGTTCGGAGAGAGGGCGTAGGCGAGTGTTCTCAAAGGCGATCGGGAGGTCGGTGGCATCCAGCATGTGCCCAAAACTAACATAGTTTGGATAGGTGGCTCAAGCGTGTTTGGTTAGGCTGGTGGGGTGAGTTATTGGGAACATCAAAAACCTGTGCAACGCCATCGCGCCGTGGATATTGCGGAAGTTGCAAAAGCATCAGCGAGGTTGCTGGATGAAGGCGGGTTGAGAGCGCTCACCATGAGAGCTGTGGCACAACAGGTGGGTGTCGCTCCAGCCAGCCTGTACTCCCGTGTGGAGTCGGTTGACGACCTGTTCGACCTTGCTCTCGATATAGTGCTTGCAGACGATCCCGTGATGTCCGAGTCGATCAACAACGCCGACCTGCCCACCCTGATGCAGACTTTCTTCACGCACCTCACGACCCACCGGTGGGCCGGTCAAGTCATCGGCATGCGCGCACCCAGAGGCCCTACTTACCTGGCCCTTTCGGAGCGCATGTGCATCCTGCTCGAGCAAGAAGGCGTCCCGGATCCGTTGGGAACTGCCTACCGGTTATCGAACCTAGTGATCGGCGCCGCCCTGACCGCTCCCATGGCGCCCGACGAAAAGCGTGTCCCCATCGACCCCAGACAAGCCCCAACCTATGCGCGCCTCCACGCGGCGCACCACATTAGCCCACGAGAGATCCTCTCCGAGGGCATCAAGAAACTTTTGTCTTGACGGAACCATCCCATTTCGGGCAGCAGCAGTGTGAGGACAACTCAAAAATGGCGAGAGGAAGCCCAGCTGAGGTGGTGGTGGTGGTGGAGTAGCTGGGCTAAGGTTTATTCGACTGCTCCCCGATATTCACTGGGGATCCGCTGCTCGCCTTACTTCATGCGGCCGTACTCGATCTCGCGCTCGTCAAGAATCTCCTTCAACCGCGTAGGGTAATCGGTGATGATGCCGTCGACACCCGCATCAAGCTGCTCTTCCATGGTTTCTGCGTCGTTAACCGTCCAGGGCACGACGCGGATTCCTGCCTCGTGAGCCTTATTGATGTATTCGCGGGTCGCGGTCGGGTTGTAGTCGTCCTCTCCCGCCTTCGACTCGTAAGGAACCGCAAACCCCGGAGAGATCACCTCAGCGCCGAGTTCCTTCACTGCTGCAATGACGTCTCCGTCGAACTCGTTGTAGTCGATGTCGCCAATCCACTTCGAGCCTTCAACCCAGGTTGTCTCGTCGTAAAGCGCCACGAGCGGCACGTTCGGATTCTTTTCGCGAACCAACGGAAGGGATCGCCAGTCGAAGGACTGGATCATGAGCCGGTCTGTGGTGCCAGCTTCGTCGGCTGCGTCCAAGATCGCGTCAACGAATTCCTGTGGTTCAGCAGACTTTTCGCGCTCTTCAGCTTCGATCTTTGTCTCGATGTTGAAGTAGACGTCCGGGTCGTTCTTGGAAAGCTCGAACACGTCCGCTAGCTGCAGGAGCTTGTTACCAGGAACTGGCTGTTGCTCAGGGAAGTCTTCTTCCAGTTTGAGGCTGCAGTCCAAGGTTTGGAGCTGGTCCCAGTTCAGCTCATGAACCAGTTTGCCGACGTACGGGAACTGCTCATCCCCTTCCGCCGCTGGCTCGGTGCCCTTGCACTTGTCCTCCTGAATCTCAGGGTCGTGCCAGACGACTGGGACCCCATCCGCGGACATGACAATGTCAAGCTCCAATGTGGTGACACCCATGTCGAGGGCGGCTTCGAACGCCTTCTGAGATTCTTCGGTCCACTCACCGCGGCCACCGCGGTGCGCTTGGAAATCGAAATTCGGGGGAAGATTTTCAACTGCTGAGGACGAGTTCTCTGCGACCGGAACAACATCGTCCCGCTTGTTGCCAGACGTTTGTGTCACGGTATTGGTCTCTTCGGCAGTGGTCGTTTCAGTGGAAGCGGTGTCGGTCTCGTCTGACGAGCAAGCTGACATCGAAATGCAGAGCCCCGTCAATGCGGCAATCGTTTGAAAAGCGTGCTTTTTCATTCCGGATGATCCTCTCAAAACCCTCTCGAAAATGGCGTCCAGACTTCGGTCCTGAACTAACCCGAGTCTATTTATCCTTTTCTTAGTTATTACGCCCAGAGTTTTTCTTCACCAAGCCTTAACCCATTAGTCGTAACCGTTATCTAACGATTGCTTACCGTTCACTCGCCCTGCGGTATGCGTTTCGACTACCCAAACCCCACTTCTGTTGCTAGCGTTACGCATGTGACTAATTCCCGTGGTACGTATTCTCGGCGTCGTTTCCTCGGCGCAGCCACTATCGCCACCGCCCTCGGTGCCGCCGGTGCAGCTGGCCTGGCCCTCTCCCCCTCTGCCATCGCACAGGGCCGCCGCCCTGTAGGAACGGTGGTTGACTACGCCGCTGGTGTTCCGTCGGGACGCTCTGTGCGTGCGGCCGGCCATTTGGGCGCGGTGCGCTACGTGTCCCAGCGCCGCCCCGGCGCCGACTGGATGCTGGGCAAGCCGGTCTCATTGAAGGAGACCCGCGACTTCGCCGCCAACGGACTGTGGACCGCCTCGGTCTACCAGTTCGGTCGTGCAGAGACCGCTGACTGGCTCGGCGGCGCGGGCGCTGCAGCCACCCACGCTCCGCAGGCCACCAACCTGCACCGTGCGGCGGGCGGCCCGAACAACAAGCCCATCTACGTCGCCATTGATGACAATCCCTCCCGCGCTCAGTACGAGAACCAGATCCGCCCGTACCTGCGTACGTTCCAGGCAGCACTTGCCACGGCGGGCCTGCGCACCGGTGTCTACGGCAACTACAACACCATTGAGTGGTGCATCAAAGATGGCATCGGCACCTACTACTGGCAGCACGACTGGGGCTCCGGCGGAAAGCTCCACCCGCGGGCGACCATTCACCAGAAAGCCAAGTGGCAAACGCATATCGACGGCCACCTCTGCGACATCAACAACGTCTACGCCGCCGATTGGGGCCAGTGGCAACCGGTCGCAGCGAACAACAACCGCGCACCAGCTCCGGCTCCTGCGAAGCCTGCCCCCGCGCCTCAGCCAGCACAGGGCATCCCGGGCATCCCGGAAAACTCATCCCTGCCAGACTTCTCCTCCGATCCGACTCCGCAGGGCATATCCTCGGAGGCGCAGCGTTTCGCGCAGAACGTCACACCGCAGGATATTGAGAATGCAGTGAACTTCGCCAAACAGTTCATCAAGTAGGCCACGGCGGGCGGCACCACAGGACCGCCAAGATATAGCAGGACCTCCAAGATATAGATGACATCGGCGCCTTCTTCCGGCGCCAAAACCCCAGGTCGTTTTCACCTGACGCGGCAACGATGCGATCTAAATCTGGGGTTAAGTAGCAAAAAGTGTGTCTGCCCGGCGTGTCGCCGGTGGGGCACGCTTTTTGTTATTTGAGGGGTCTTTTTCTGATTCCTATCGAGTGTTCGTATTCGGTTGGGATAGCGTTGTCGTAGAAGGCTGGTCGGCCTGTTTGGTGGTCGGCTTTGTTTCGGTCTTCATCGACAAGATCGGGAACTTTGGCGAGTTGGTCTTGTCCATAAGCGCACTGCCTGGCGATTGCTAACGGGTCGTCAGGCAGTTGCGTTTTCGTATGTAGGTACCACTCGAGCATTCTGCGTTGTCGTAGAAGGCTGGTCGGCTGCGGTGGGCATCGGCGATGCGTTTGTGAAGTGTCCTGGTTTTCGTTCCGCTTATTGAACGCCCAACGGGTGGGCGTGTGATTGTTGATAGTAGGCGTCTTCCATCTCCTGTGGAGTGATATATCCCAATGACTCGTGCAGGCGGTGGTTGTTCCACCAGTACACCCAGCGAAGGGTCGCGATCTCGACTTCCCCAACCGACGCCCACGGCCGGTGGGGATAGATCAGCTCGGTCTTGTAGAGACCGTTGACCGTTTCCGCCAACGCGTTGTCGTAGGAATCGCCGACGGTGCCAACGGACGGATCGATCCCAGCTTGAGCAAGTGCCTCACTGTAACGGATGGACACGTACTGCGAGCCGCGATCGCTGTGGTGGACAAGTCCTTCAGCACGAAGAAGATCACCTGCGTGATAAACAGCATGCTCAAAAGCCTCAAGAGGCAGCTCATCGGTGCGCATGCTCGCCCTGGTGGCAACCCCGACAATCTTGCGGGAGTACGCATCGGTGATGAACGCGGTGTACGCAAACCCCGACAGGGTACGCACGTAGGTGATGTCAGCGACCCACAGCCGGTGCGGCGCTGACGCGGTGAAGTCACGATTGACCAGATCAGGACGACAATCCGGGACATCAGCCCGAAGCGTTGTGATCGGAGTGCGGCCCCTTCTGCGGCCTTGGATGCCGGCGAGTTTCATCAACCGGGCGGTCTGATCACGACCGATGTCCCAGCCGGCGCGCTGCATGGCCTTCCACATCTTGCGTACCCCGTAGACGCTGAAGTTGTCCTCGAAGACTTTCACCAATTCGGGGATAAGCAGCGCGTCTGACAAGCTCCTGGCCGACGGGGCTCGTGTTTTCGCTGCTCGGTAGCCGCGAGAGGTGATAAACCCACACTCTGTCTCTTTCAATGTGCGACAGATAGCCTCGACCCCGAAGCGATCGCGATACGTGTCGATGTATTCGATCATCTTCTGGTGGGACGGTCGAGTTCCGCCGCGAAAAAAGCTGACGCGGTCTTCAAGATCTCGTTTGCCCTGCGTAGCTCCTTAATCTCTTTCCGCAGACGCTTCAGTTCGTCGTCGACCGACTCGCCAGTGCTCCGCTGAACGTCGGGGGACGCTTTGACAGGTTTCAACCAGTTGTTGAGCGTGTGCGCCGAGACGCCGAGCTTCTCGCCGATCTCCTCCGCCGCCGCCCACTTCGAACACCCCTCAAGCTCAACGAGCTCCTCGGCTAACCGCACCGCCTTGTCCTTGAACTCGTCACTGAACTTCCTAGGCATGATCCAATCCTCCTCTAGAAACGATCGGAACTAAACCCAGGACACTTCAGCAATGTCAGTGTCGCACCAGTTTTCCATCCAGCGCTCCAAGTACTACAAAGCGTTCGAGGAGACAGAGGCACCTCTCAATCGAGGCGAAGGAACCTTCTTCCTGCTCAAAATGCTCGCAATTTTGACCGACGCTCAAGAGCAGCTCGAGAAGTCCCTTTCGGAAAAACTGACATTGCTGAATTCGCTTCGCGAGAACACAGCGAAAATAGAACTACCCGAAAACCAAAGCCAGATTCTCTTCATTCTTGGCCAAGCCAAGCTCTTCGGCCCCGATGCACCGGTGGCAGCAAGAGACTTGCAGGAATACCTCAACCGTTCCTGGAATACCGTTCGCGATCACGTGACAGAACTCCAGGAAAGCGGTCTTATCGTCGCTGTGAAGAAACGCCCTTTGGAGCTCGCTCTGACTCCAAAAGCCCTCGATGTGCTGGGGTTGAATTGACCTAAAAAATTGGCGCCCCAGAGAGGAATCGAACCTCCGACACCGGCTTTAGGAGAGCCGTGCTCTATCCACTGAGCTACTAGGGCAACGAGAAGCTACGTTACCGCACCGCGTTCACGGCATGAAAGAAACGTCCCGAACTGCCCACGCCCCGGCGAAGATGGCCTAGAGCCGTGCCAGAATCTGGTCGAGCGTTTCGTTGGCGGCCTGGATGGATTCCTCAGAGTCATCGGTAATGACGACATGGATGACGTTTCCGCCCTTCACTGCCGCGGCGTTGCCCCAATGGTAGGTGCCCAAAAACCCATTGGCCGAGGAATTCGCCCCACAAACCGAATTAGGACACAATCTTGTTTTCTAATTAGGTAGGCCTTACCATGCAAAGGGTTACCCGAAACTAAGCATAGGCTTACTTATATCGAAAGGTGGATCGTGAAGTTTCCACGCACACTCGCAGCGCTGCTGTTTTCGTTCATCGCAGTGCTCGGTCTCGCCGGCTGCGCCTCCGATTCCAGCGGCAGTGACGCCGCGGGTTCCAACGGGGACGAGAAAAACGGCGAGGCAGTTCTGACCGTCACCGACGCGGCGGGCCGCACGGTCGATTTCGACAAGCAGCCGGAGCGCATCCTGCTGGCTGAGGGCCGCGGCATCTTCGCCACCTCTATCTTGCAGGACAATCCGTTTGAGAAGGTCGTGGCATACGGCGACGACTTTGAAAAGGCGGCGCCGGCCATGCGCGACAAGATCCTGGAGAAGTTCCCGGAGGCCAAGGAGCTGCCGCAGATCGGTTCCCTGCAGAAGGGCGATGTGACCGTGGAGAACCTCCTGGCACAGAAGCCGGATGTCGTTGTCATGACGCTGGACCAGAAGACAGTCGCCGAGCAGAACGGCTTCCTCACCGACATGGACGCCGTCGGATTGAAGTACGTCTTCACTGACTTCCGCCAGGACCCGCTGGCAAACACCGAGGTGTCCATGAAGCTCTTCGGCGATCTCTTCGGCAAGTCCGACCGCGCGGCAAGCTACAACAAGTTCTGGTCCGAGAAAGCCAGCGATATCACCGAGCGCGTCGACACAACGACGGAGAAGCCCAAGACCGTTGTGTGGATGGCAGCCGGCTTCAAGGACTGCTGCGCCATCGCGGGCGACGCCAACCTGGGCAAGCTCGTCGATGCGGCGGGAGGCCACAATGTCGGCCCGGAGATTCTGGGCACCGATGAAACGGAGATCACCCCGGAGAAGCTCGTCGAGGTCAACCCGGACAAGCTCGTCGTTTCCGGCGGCGAGTGGGCGCCCGACCCGCAGAAGACCGACGCGTTCAGCCATGTCGAGCTGGGCTACCAGGCCGACGAGGCAGCGGCACGCGAGTCCTTCGGCGGCCCGCTCCACGGCCCGGGTATGGAACAACTGACGGCCCCTAAGGAGGGCGATTTCTTCGCCGTCTACCATCAGTTCTACGACAGCCCGTACAACGTGTTCGCTCTCGAGGCATTCGCCAAGTGGCTCCACCCGGAGGAATTCGGGGACCTGGACCCGGCGAAGGACTTCGAGGACTTCCACGCCGAGTGGATGCCGATCGATTACAGCGGCACCTTCTTCCTCGACGGATACGAAGCCAAATAAGCGATAAGAAAAGAGCTCAATGACCACACGCGTAGCGCCCGACACCGAGCAAGAGAAGGATTCGCCGGACCGTGGGATTGAAAGTTACCGTCGCCGCGGCCGTCGTAAAGCAATCGCAATTGCTCTCCTGATCCTCGGTGCGATCGCGAGCTTCCTCGTCGCGGTTGTCGTTGGGCCCATCGATCTTTCGCTTAGCGACGTCTTCCGCGCCGTCTTTGACCCCGATTCCGTCGACCAGCAGACTGAGACCGTCGTGCGCACTCTCCGCCTCCCGGCGGCGGTGATGGCGGTGCTCGTCGGCGCGTCGTTGGGGCTGTCCGGCGCGCAAATGCAGACGATCCTGGACAACCCGTTGGCGGAGCCGTTCACCCTCGGCATCTCAGCCGCGGCTGCTCTCGGCGCGGCGGTGTCCATCGTGATGGGCTGGACGCTCATCCTGAACGCGCAGCTCAACCTCGCGCTCACCGCGGCGCTCTCCGCTCTCTTCGCGGTGCTGATCATCGCGGGCGCGGCGATCTGGCGCGGTGCGAACGCGGAATCGATGATTCTGCTCGGCATCGCCCTGTCCTTCTTCTTCCAGGCGGTGCTCTCCCTGCTGCAATACGTGGCTTCCAATGAGGCGCTCCAGCAGATCGTGTTCTGGACGATGGGCTCGATGCAGCGCGCGTCGTGGACGGCGAATATCGTGATCGCCGTCGTGCTCGCTCTGGCGATCCCCTTCTGTGTGGTCAACTCGTGGCGGCTCACCGCGCTGCGGCTTGGCGACGACCGTGCGGCGGCGCTCGGCATCAACGTGCAGCGCCTGCGCGTGACCACCCTGATCGTCGCTTCGCTGCTGGCGTCCGCGTCTGTGGCGTTCACCGGCATCATCGGTTTCATCGGCCTGGTCGGCCCGCACATCGCGCGCATGATCGTCGGCGAAGACCAGAAATTCTTCCTCCCCGGCGCGGCCGCTGCCGGCGCCATGCTCATGAGCCTCGCGTACGCAGTGTCGCTGTCGATCATTCCCGGCGTGGCGATTCCGCTGGGCATTATCACCGCACTTGTTGGCGTACCGTTCTTCGTGTTCCTCATCTTCACCCGCTCGCGTGGAAGGAGTGCTTAAGCCCCGATGGCCATCAGCGCAAAGAATCTCACCGTGCGGTACGGCCGCTCGACGATCATCGACGACATGACGTTCGGCCCGCTCGACGACGGCAAGATCACCGGCCTCATTGGCCCGAACGGCGCCGGTAAATCGACGCTCGTGAAAACGCTCGCCGGCATCAACACACCCTCCGAGGGCAGCGCGGACATTGTCGTCGACGGCCGCGCGCTGAGCCCCAAGGAGCGCGTTCAAGCCGTCGGCTATGTGCCGCAGGACATGCTCTCGCGCGCAGCGCTCACCGCATTCGAATCCGTCATGGTCTCCGCCCGCCGCGGCGAAGGCACCAGCAAGGCACTGGAAAGCACGGCTGCGGTCATGCACCGCCTCGGCATCACAAAGCTGTCGGACCGCATGATCTCCGACATGTCGGGCGGCCAACGTCAGCTCGTGGCCGTCGCGCAGATGCTCGTGCGCTCGCCGCGCATCATGCTTCTCGACGAACCGACCTCCGCCCTCGACCTGCGCCACCAGGTGGAACTGCTGCAGATCATCCAGGACGAGGTCCGCGGCGACGACCGGCAGGCACTCGTGGCCCTCCACGATCTGAACTTGGCCGCCCGCTTCTGCGACGAGCTGCTGGTGATCAAGGACGGCCACACTATCGCCAAAGGAACTCCCACTGAGGTACTGACCCCGGAGCTCCTCGAGCGGGTGTACGGCATTTCCGCCCGCATCATTAACGATGCCGGGGTGCCGATCGTCTGCCCAGTACTGCGTCTCCCCCGCCACGAAACACCGACCGACGCGGGTCCGATGGACCCGATCGCGGTGAATGTGGAAGACACGGATCCGGACGTGATCAACGCCGTCACATCGACACGTGCCTAGACTGTCTGCATGACTGGATACCTGGCCCCCACCAAGAAAATTCGGGTCGCGGACCTGAAGCAAAAGAAGCTCGACGGGGAGAAGTGGGCGATGCTCACCGCTTACGACTACTCCACCGCCCGTGTGTTCGCGGAGGCCGGCATCGAGTGCCTGCTCGTCGGCGACTCCGCCGCCAATGTCGTCTACGGCTACGAGACCACCAACCAGGTCTCCGTCGAGGAGATGACCTACCTCGCCGCCGCCGTCGTGCGCGGTGCCGGTCACTCCCTAGTCGTGGCTGATCTTCCCTTCGGCAGTTACGAAGCGTCCGACGAGCAGTGCGTGCGCACCGCCACCGAGATGATCCGCCGCAGCGGCGCCCACATGGTCAAGCTCGAGGGCGGCGTCCGCATCGCCCCGCGTATCAAGGCGCTCAAGGGCGCCGGGCTCGCAGTGTGCGCCCACGTCGGATTCACCCCGCAGTCCGTGGACAACCTAAGCGGCTTCAAAGTGCAGGGCCGCGATGACAGTGCTGACCAGCTGTGGGCCGACACCAGCGCCGTCGTCAAAGCGGGCGCGGACATGGTCGTCTTCGAGATGGTCCCGGCTGAGCTGGCCAAGGAGATCACCGCCAATTGCCCCATTCCCACCATCGGCATCGGCGCTGGCCCGGACACGGATGCGCAAGTGCTGGTCTGGCACGACTTGGCCGATTTCCCGGCAGGCGGCCACCGCGCGCGTTTCGTGCGCCAGTTCGGTGCGGTCGGAGAGGCGCTCGGCGCAGCCGCCGCCGATTACAAGCGCGCTGTCCACGAGGGAGACTTCCCCGCGGACGCGCACACGTTCTAGAGCTTAGACCTGGATTTCGGCGTTGTCGATAAGGCGGGTCTGCCCCACCTTCGCGGCGACGAGCATGCGCGCGGGGCCGGTGTAGCCCTCCGGAAGCTCCTCGAGTTCCGGCGTGATCACGGCGAGATAGTCGAGGTCGATGTCTTCGGCAGACTCGAGAACCGCTAGAGCTTCGCCATAGCTGCCCGTCGCCAATGCGCGGGACAACGTCAGCGCAGTGTGGTGCTCGCCCTCGCTCAGGTAACGGTTCCGCGACGATAAGGCCAGGCCGCTGTCCTCGCGGATGATCGGGCAGCCGTGCACGAGCACCGGCAAGTGCAGATCCTCAACCATCTGACGGATGAGAGCCAGCTGCTGGTAGTCTTTCTCACCGAAGAACGCGTCGGTGGCGCCAGTGAGGCAGAACAGCTTGGCTACCACTGTGAGCACGCCCGCGAAGTGGGTCGGGCGGGTTGTTCCTTCCAGCACCGATCCGAGCGGCCCCGGGTGGATCGTGGTGCGGGGACCGTGGGGGTACATCGTCGATACGCTCGGCGCGAAGACTGCGTCAACGCCCTCGGCCTCGAGCTTCGCGATGTCCTCCTCAAGCGTGCGCGGGTAGGCCTCCAAATCCTCCCCCGGCGCGAACTGCAGGGGGTTGACGAAGATGCTCACCACCACCGGGTTGCCCACCTTCTGAGCTTCCCGGACGAGCGAGATATGGCCACTGTGCAGGGCACCCATGGTGGGGACGAGGGAGACCCCAGTGGCGCTGATAAGCGCTTGTTTGAGCTCCTGCGGGGTCCTAGTCAGAATCGTCATGCGGCTCAGCGTATCGGTTGAGTGCGTCGAGGTGGCCTTCGAGGGCCTTTTCCCCTGCCTTGGTGAGTGTCACCCACACGGTGTCCTTCGCACGAGATGACCCGTATTCGCGGAACCTGGAGACGTAGCCGTGCTCCTCTAAGACGCTGAGCTGCTTGGACAGGGTTGCATCCGACAAATCAGTGATATCGCGCAACCATGAGAACTTCATTTCACGGCGCGTCGTGCCCTCCGTCGCACCGCTAGCGCGCAGCGCCGCGCAGATTTTCAGGCGGTTGAGAGGGTGAATAACTGGATCGATCAATGGTATTTCCTCCACGTCAGGCCGTAGCCCGCAATCATCGCTGCGGCGGCAATGATTCCCACGACGATGCCGACCGTTGTGTTCCCGTCCGGGTAGTGGTCGGCATAGACCTGCATTCCGATATACGCGATCGTGTAGAGCACTAAGAACGACAGGAACCGCTTCCAGCTCCACGAATTCTCTTCTTGCTGCACGTCCTGCTTCATCGCGGTGCGGACAGTCCGCTTGCTGCCAAAATCAAGCACGATCATGAGAACTAGCGAAGCGAGAAGGACAAGCAGTCCCCACACGTATCCGGCCACCATGATGCCGACACCGAGACCGAAGGTCAGCCCCACGGCAGTCACCATGCCCCACGGCACCGGCATCTGCGCGGCGCGCGCCTCAATATCGCGGACGGCCGCGAGCGATTCATTCACCTCTGTCGCATTCATTGCATCCCCTTTGTTTTCCACATAGGAAAGCATGACACTTTCCAGATTAGAAAACAAGTGGATAATTGAGGCTTCGACGTTTGCGCTGGCTACTTGTTATTCATGTTGCTAATGTTTTGATTGTGACTACTAACGATTTCTCCCGCCGCCGCTTCCTGAGCCGAGCATCCGCCCTCGCCCTGCTCGGCGCCGCCGGAGTCTCCCGCCTCCCGTCCGCCGACGCCCAGGGCCGCCGCCCTGTAGGAACGGTGGTGGACTACGCCGCTGGTGTTCCGTCGGGACGCTCTGTGCGTGCAGCCGGCCATTTGGGCGCGGTGCGCTACGTGTCCCAGCGCCGCCCCGGCGCCGACTGGATGCTGGGCAAGCCGGTCTCATTGAAGGAGACCCGCGACTTCGCCGCCAACGGACTGTGGACCGCCTCGGTCTACCAGTTCGGTCGTGCAGAGACCGCTGACTGGCTCGGCGGCGCGGGCGCTGCAGCCACCCACGCTCCGCAGGCCACCAACCTGCACCGTGCGGCGGGCGGCCCGAACAACAAGCCCATCTACGTCGCCATTGATGACAATCCCTCCCGCGCTCAGTACGAGAACCAGATCCGCCCGTACCTGCGTACGTTCCAGGCAGCACTTGCCACGGCGGGCCTGCGCACCGGTGTCTACGGCAACTACAACACCATTGAGTGGTGCATCAAAGATGGCATCGGCACCTACTACTGGCAGCACGACTGGGGCTCCGGCGGAAAGCTCCACCCGCGGGCCACCATTCACCAGAAAGCCAAGTGGCAAACGCATATCGACGGCCACCTCTGCGACATCAACAACGTCTACGCCGCCGACTGGGGCCAATGGCAACCGGTCGCAGCGAACAACAACCGCGCACCAGCTCCGGCTCCTGCGAAGCCTGCCCCCGCACCTCAGCCAGCACAGGGCATCCCGGGCATCCCGGAAAACTCATCCCTGCCAGACTTCTCCTCCGATCCGACTCCGCAGGGCATATCCTCGGAGGCGCAGCGTTTCGCGCAGAACGTCACACCGCAGGATATTGAGAATGCAGTGAACTTCGCCAAACAGTTCATCAAGTAGGCCACGGCGGGCGGCACCACAGGACCGCCAAGATATAGCAGGACCTCCAAGATATAGATGACATCGGCGCCTTCTTCCGGCGCCAAAACCCCAGGTCGTTTTCGCGTGACGTGGCAAGGATGCAATCTAAATCTGGCCCGGATCCGGCAACGCGGAGAGGCTGCCCCACGACGGGGCAGCCTCTCTTCTTTTCGCTAGTGAACGCGTGCCGGCGAACGCTCTAGTGGTCGACCGGGGCCTCCACACCAACACCGGTCAGCGAGCGGACTTCCATCTCAGCCTGGAGTTCATCCAGGTTGTCCGGCTTGCCCACGAAGGTGCCGATGATGCCGGCCAGGAAGGCCGCCGGGATGGAGACAATGCCCGGGCTGGTCAGCGGGAACCATGCCCAGTCTGCGTTAGCGAACATTGCGGTCTCTGACCCGGAGACTGCCGGGGAGAAGAAGATGAGCACCAGCGCGACGACCAGACCGGTGTACATGGAGGCGACGGCACCGGTGGTGTTGAAGCGCTTCCAGTACAGGGAGTACAGAATGGTCGGCAGATTAGCGGACGCAGCGATAGCGAATGCTAGGGAGACCAGGAAGGCCACGTTCTGCTTCATGGCCAGGATGCCCAGGACGATGGCGACGATACCAATGACGACCACGGTGATGCGGGAGACGCGGACCTGCTCTTCTTCGGGAGCTTGGCCGTCGCGAAGCACGGCGTCGTAAATGTCGTGCGCGACAGAAGCGGAAGCCGTAATGGCCAGGCCGGCGACGACCGCGAGCACTGTCGCGAACGCGACGGCGGAGACGACCGCCATGAAGATGGAGCCACCGAGCTCGAAGGCCAGCAGCGGCGCCGCGGAGTTCGCCTTACCGGGCGCAGCGTTGATGTTGTCCGGGCCGACGAGGGCGCCCGCTGCGTAGCCGAGCACCAGGGTCATCAGGTAGAACGAGCCAATGAGGACGATGGCCCAGGTCACGGACTTACGTGCTTCGGTAGCCGTCGGGACGGTGTAGAAGCGCATGAGCACGTGCGGCAAACCAGCGGTACCCAGCACCAGGGAAAGACCCAGCGAGATGAAGTCGAGCTGGCTGGTCACGGTACCGCCGTACTTCAGACCAGGTGCGAGAATCTCTGATGCTTCGTAGCCCTGCTCCTTGATGTACTCGGAACCGGCGTGCATGTCGATGGCGCGGTCGAACAGCGCGTTCATGCCGCCCTTGACGGCAACGAAGCAGAGAATCGTCATGATGGCCACGGCACCGACCAGAAGGACGGCCTTGATCATCTGCACGTAGGTGGTGCCCTTCATACCGCCGATGAGAACGTAGGCGATCATGATGACGCCGACGATGGCGACGCAGATGGCCTGCGCACTGAAGCTGTGCAGGTTCAGCAGCACCGAGACCAGCGAGCCGGCGCCAGCCATCTGGGCGATGAGGTAGAACAGCGACACGAACAGGGTGCCGAAGGCAGCTGCCACACGAACCGGCTTCTGACGCAGGCGGAAGGACAGCACGTCAGCCATGGTGAAGCGGCCGACGTTGCGCAGCGGCTCGGCAACCAGCAGCAGGGCGACCAGCCATGCGACGAAGAAGCCGATGGAGTACAAGAAGCCGTCGTAACCGCTCAAAGCAATCGCGCCGACAATGCCGAGGAAGGACGCGGCAGAGAGGTAGTCGCCGGCGATGGCCAGACCGTTTTGAGTACCGGAGAACTGTGCGCCGCCAGTGTAGAAGTCGGATGCCTCGGAAGTGGTCTTGCCGGCCTTTGTCACGATCCCCATGGTGATCACGATGAACAGACCGAAGACGACAATGTTGAGGATCGGGTTGCCCGCGCCCTCTGGAGCAGCGTCCTGGGCGAGGTGAAAAACGTCGGGGTTCATGGGTTAGCCCTCCATCTCTTCACGGATCGCCGCTGCCTGCGGCTCGATGTTCTTGTTCGCGTAGACGACGTATGCCCAGGTGATGGCAAACGTGGTCACGAACTGTGCAATACCCAGCCACAGGCCCACGTTCAGGCCAAGGAAGGGCTGTGCCATGACGTCCGGCCAGAACGTCGCGAACACGACGTAGAAGATGTACCAGACAAAGAAGGCGATAGAGACCGGGAAGGTGAACGTGCGGTAGGTGCCCCGGAGCTTCTGGAACTGCTCGCTTTGCTGCATGTTCACGAAGTCCTGCGGGGTGGGCTCCCTGCGCTGCGACACCGCTGTCGAACCATTGGCCATGGCCGTGTCCTTTCATCAGTTGAGGTGATTACAACCTGCAACGAATGTAACTTAAAGCACACAAAACCGTGGGCGAATTGAACGATCTAACCGTCCATGCATCCCCGGTTACCCCCGCAAAACATGTTTACGTGCGAAAACTATTGTGGAGCTTCCACCCCCACAACGATAGGTAGTTACTGCAAGTACTTTCAGCCAGGGAAAACACGCGGATCGTTGGACTGGCGCGCCCCGACGACACCATCTAAAGAACGCACATCGTCACTGTCGAGCTCGAGGTGCACCGCCCCGAGGTTTTCCTCCAAGCGCTGCGGATCCGAGGTTTTTGGAATCACCGACACGCCGTGCGCCATGAGGTGCGCGAGTGCGACCTGCGCAGCTGTTGCGCCGCTTTCCGCATGCTTATCGACGACTCCCCGCACCGCTTCCTCATTCAGCACCTCTCCCCTACCCAACGGTGCCCATGCCTCCGTAATAATGCCGTGGCGGTCGTGGAAGGCACGCAGATCAGGCTGGGTGAATCCCGTGTGCATCTCAACCTGGTTGACGGCGGGGGCGACACCGGTGGCGTCGATCAGCTCGGCCAGCACTTCTTCGTAGAAGTTCGCCACCCCGACCGAACGGATCGTGCCAGCTTCACGGGCGCTGAGCAGCTGTTCGTACGCGGTAATGAACGTGCCGTTCTGCGGCCACGGCCAGTGCACCAGGAACAGGTCGAAGTAGTCGAGACCGCTCCGCGTCAGCGACTCCTCTAGAGCTTCACCGGCTCGGTGCTGGTCATCGTTCCATACCTTGGAGGTGACAAAGAGTTCCTCGCGGGTGACATCACCGGCCGCAATGGCTTCACGGAGCGTCTGGCCGAGGATCTCCTCGTTGCCGTACATCGATGCTGTGTCGAAGTGGCGGTACCCCAGCTCGATGGCGCGGCGGATGATGGGGACCGCGTCCGGCCCGGTCAGTTTATAGGTGCCGAGGCCGATGAGGGGGAGAGATGAACCGTCGTTAAGCGTGGCAAAGGGGGCTACGGAATGTGCCATAGCCCCCTATTGTGCACGCTCACCGGGGTGAGCGTTGGGTATTAATTCGCCTCGAGGAGATCGATGACGAAGATGAGTGTGCGGCCCGACAGCGGGTGTCCGCCGCCAGCAGGCCCGTAGGCCTTCTCCGGCGGGATGGTCAGTTCGCGGCGGCCGCCAACCTTCATGCCCGGGATACCTTCTTGCCATCCCTCGATCAGGCCGGTCAGCGGGAACTCAGCGGCTTCGCCGCGGTCCCAAGACGAGTCGAACTCCTCTCCTGTCTCGTAGTCAACGCCCAAGTAGTGGACCTTGACCATGCCGCCTGCTTGAGCTTCCTCGCCCTCGCCGGAGACCAGGTCCTCAATGACCAGGTCGACCGGCGCCGGCTCGGCAGGGATGTCGATGGTGGGCTTCTCCATGAAAAAATCGCTCCTTAGCGCTGGTCGCGCGGTACGAACTCGCGCTGGGTCTCACCGGTGTAGATCTGGCGCGGGCGGTTGATCTTCGTGTTCATCGCCAACTGCTCACGGTAGTGGGCAATCCAGCCCGGCAGGCGGCCGATGGCGAACAGGACGGTGAAGAAGTCCGTCGGGAAGCCCATGGCGCGGTAAATCAGGCCAGTGTAGAAGTCGACGTTCGGGTACAGCTTGCGCTCGACGAAGTAGTCATCCTTCAGGGCGATCTCTTCGAGCTCCATAGCCAGGTCCAGCAGGTGGTCGCCGCCGAGGTGGTTGAGCACCTCGTGTGCGGATTCCTTGACGATGGCTGCGCGCGGGTCGTAGTTCTTGTACACGCGGTGGCCGAAGCCCATCAGGCGGACGCCCTTTTCCTTGTTCTTCACGCGGTTCATGAATTCGGTTGCGTCGCCGCCGTTGTTCTTCTCGATGTCCTCGAGCATCTCCAGGACAGCCTGGTTAGCGCCGCCGTGCAGCGGGCCAGCCAGGGCGTTGATGCCGCCGGCGATAGACACGAACATGTTGGCCTGCGCAGAACCGATCATGCGGACCGTGGAGGTGGAGCAGTTCTGCTCGTGGTCGGCGTGGAGGATGAGCAGCTTGTCCAGTGCATCGACGACGACCGGGTCAACCTCATATGGCTCGGTCGGGTAACCGAACATCATGCGCAGGAAGTTCTCGCGCGGGTTCAGGGCGTTGTTCGGGTACATGTACGGCTTACCCTGGGATGCGCGGTAGGCGTATGCAGCCAGCATCGGCACCTTCGCCATCAGGCGGACCGTGGCCTTGTTCAGCTGCTCTTCGTTCAGCGGGTCGAGCTGGTCCTGGTAGTAAGCGGAGAGAATGTTCACCGAAGACGCCAGCACAGCCATCGGGTGAGCGTTGCGCGGGAAGACGTTGAACGCGGCCTTGAAGTCCTCGTCGAGCAGCGTGTGGTGGCGGATGTCGTCGCTGAATGCGTCGAGCTCCTCCTGCGTCGGCAGCTCACCGTTGATCAGCAGGTAAGACACCTCGTTGAAGGTGGCGTTGTTAGCCAAGTCCGCGATGTCGTAGCCGCGGTAACGCAGAATGCCGGCATCACCGTCGATGTAGGTGATCTTGGACTCGGTCGAGCCGGTAGAGACGTAGCCCGGATCGAAGGTCACCAATCCCGTTTCACCCAGGAGGTTGCCTAGGACGAAGCCGTCGTTGCCCTCGGTTGCGGGCATGAGGTCCATCTCATACTCGCCCCCGGGGTAGTGAAGCACTGCCTTGTTGTTGTCAGTAGCCACGTGTCGAACCTTTCAAAAGAGTCGTTGGGCGGTGCGCCCCCGCGCTGGCCTGCAGGTTCTCCCCGACAGACGGTGCACATCGGATCACACCGAAATTGACATGAGCTAACTCTATCAGCAGATGTGACCATGCAGACACCGTTTCGGTTCGATAGAGCGCACCACAGTATTGTTGTGAGTGCAGTTTCCAGTTTGAATCTTAAAAGGGGCACCCATGACCGATTACCCAACACTTCCCGCGGACCTTGTGCCGGAGGACGGCCGTTTCGGATGCGGCCCTTCGAAGGTGCGCCAAACTCAGCTCGATGCGATTGCGGACGGCGCCCACATCATTGGCACCTCCCACCGCCAGCCGGGCGTGAAGGACGTGGTTGGTGAGGTGCGCGAGGGACTGTCCCAGCTGTTTTCCCTGCCGGAGGGCTACGAGATCGTGCTGTCGCTCGGTGGCGCGACCGCCTTTTGGGATGCAGCTACTTTCGGTCTGATCCAGAACAAGTCCGCTCACCTGAGCTACGGCGAGTTCTCCTCGAAGTTCGCCAAGGCCTCCAAGCAGGCTCCGTGGCTGGAGGAGCCGGCGGTCATTGAGGCCGAGCCAGGCAGCGCTCCGGACCCGTCCGCGCTGGACGGCACCGACGCAGATGTTGTTGCGTGGGCGCACAATGAGACGTCGACAGGCGCCATGGTGCCCGTCACCCGCCCCAACACTGACGCGCTGGTGCTTATCGACGCCACGTCCGGCTCCGGCGGCCTCCCCGTCGACATGACCAACGCTGACGCCTACTACTTCTCCCCCCAGAAGTGCTTCGCGTCCGACGGTGGCCTGTGGTTCGCCGCAATGAGTCCCGCAGCACTTGAGCGCATCGCGAAGATCAAGGAGTCCGGCCGCTTCATCCCGGCCTTCCTGGACCTGCAGACAGCCGTGGACAATTCGCGGAAGAACCAGACGTACAACACCCCGGCTGTGGCCACGCTGTTGATGATGGCCGACCAGGTCAAGTGGATGAATGACAACGGCGGCTTGGACGGCATGGTGGAGCGCACCAAGGCCAACTCCCAGGCCCTGTACTCCTGGGCTGAGAATCACGCGCACGCCACACCGTTCGTCACCGAAACCGAGAAGCGCTCCTACGTCGTGGGCACGATCGACTTTGATGACTCTATCGATGCTGCCGAGCTGGCCAAGGCTCTGCGCGCCAACGGTGTCATC
Source organism: Corynebacterium sp. CCUG 69979 (assembly GCF_024454095.1). Lineage (NCBI taxonomy): Bacteria > Bacillati > Actinomycetota > Actinomycetes > Mycobacteriales > Corynebacteriaceae > Corynebacterium > Corynebacterium sp. CCUG 69979. The sequence continues at coordinate 20,441 of NZ_JAGPZA010000016.1, forward strand.
GACACGGAGCCATACCGCAAGCTGGGCCGCAACCAGCTGCGCATCGGCATGTTCCCGGCTGTGGACACCGCCGACGTGGAGAAGCTGACCAGCGCCATCGACTTCTTGCTCGAGCAGGGCGTCGGCGTCAAGTAGTCTCTTTGGGAGGGCCGTCGGGCGACTGTGCAACGCTCCGACGGCGCTTAGTACCACAATTTTCACTCGCGTGTCAGTTAAGCTGGTGTCTCGATTGACATCGGTGTAAGGAGACCTGATGCGCGAGCTTTTCGTTGTCGCTGAAGAATCGACTGAGACCCTGTGGGTGTTGAGCACCCACGAGGGGGAACGGTTCTGCATTCCGCGCGAGGAACTGGTCCCGCTAGCTATCCCCTCCCAACCAGTGACCGAAGGCTTCGACAGCGGTTTCGACGACGACAGCGAGAACTATGAGGTAGTCGAGGCAGAGCTTGTCGACGAACCCGCCGACTCCCCCGAACCCGAATTCACCCGCCCCACCTTCACGGTGTATTCCGCCGATTCCATCGTGGAGCCCGCGGATGCGCAGCCAGCGGATCCGGTCAAGCAGGCCGGATCTGTCGAACCTGCTCAACCGGCCGAGCCGGCGGAACCAGAAGAGTCACAACGCACCCCCGCCGAGCCTGATCCACTCTCTACTCCCCTGTCGCTACGGCCGAAAGATATTCAAGCGCGCATTCGGGCAGGCGCTACAACGGAGGAACTCGCTGAGGAAATGGGCGTGGCAGTCAGCCGCGTGGAACCCTACGCGCACCCGGTTTTGCTTGAGAGGGCCCAGGTCGCCGAGGCTGCCCGCCAGTCCCACCCGGTTCGTGAGGACGGCCCGGCGTCGGAGACCCTTTTCGAGGTGCTCGCGCTCACCTTCGCCTCCCGCGGCCACGCTTTGGCTGAAGCTCACTGGGATGCAGTCCGCGAAGCTGGCGAACCGTGGGTCGTGCGTGTGGCGTGGCAGGCTGGCCTCCAAGAGCACCAGGCCGAATGGTACTTCCGTCGCTCCATGGCCAGCGGCGCGACGACGGAACCGCGTGACGCAGTCGCCGCCGACCTGATCGACCCATCCTTTGTGCAGCCAGTCCGTTCCCTTTCCTCTGTGGGCCACCCGGTGTACAACGCCCCGGCCGACCTCACAGAGCCGACGGTGGATCCACGCGGCTACCGCGACCACAGAGACTACGACGACTACGCCCACCAGGCCGACCTCGGCCCCGAGACGGTCCCACAACCGCACGGCGAGTACAACGTCTACAACGAGTACGACGAGCACAACGCGCAGCCCCCAGGGGCTGACCACCCGAACAGCCGCACCCAGCCCAACCTTTTCAGTGAGGGCGAGGTCCTCCAGCAACCAGACCCGCGGGACAAGCCGCAGAAGCGCCGCCGCAAGGCTGTGACCCCGCACTGGGAAGATGTGTTGTTGGGCGTGCGGACAAACACGAAGCGCCCGAAGTAGGTCACGGCAGATGAGTTACCCTGCGGCGGTCACTATTTGGTATGTCAACGCGGCTGATCCGGCGGCTGTATTGAACTCGGAGCCGAAGGCAGACCGCGGTTTCGGCCGTAAGCTTCTGGCACAGCTCAACCCGGCGTGGCCGATCACCCCGATCGGCCAGTTCCCCTTGAACCGCTCGTCAAAGGCCTCGCGGGACGAGTTCTACATTGCGGGCTACCCCGGCGTGGCCGTCCTGCAAACATTCCTTCCACACTGTGCGAAGCTTTCGGAGATCCCGGCGCACCTACGCCGGGCAGTCCCCGCCGCTGACGTATTCGTCATCGCCGAAGGCGTAGGTGCAGACGGCGCAGGTTACGCCGGTTACGCTCACTTCAGCGGCGACACCCTCAAGCGCTCCCTGTGTGGAACGCGCCGGGAGCTCGTCGAAGACAGTGGAATCCCCGAGTGGTTCGAGGCTGACTTCTGGGCGGGCAAAACGACCGAGCAACTCGGAGGCATTACCTTGCCGTTCGAACCGGCCGACCTCGCGGCGACCGCGCAGCGCGAGTTGCTGGGCGTGGATATCTCCCCGAGTGGCCCGGATGTCAACGTTGTCGCCTATGCGGTCGACGGCCGCCCGGAGCCGAAAATTGAGCCCCGCTCCCCCGGGCCGAAGAACGTCAATCAGGTGGCCGCCAAGTTCGCCGAGCCCGCCAATGCCTACGACGACTATGAGGAGCCAGAGGAAGACGGCGGCACTGAGTTCGCAGAGTTCGCCGATGCCTCCGCAGCCGCCGCCCGCCGCGTGTCCCGCGGCCTGACCCGCCGGTTCCGCAACCTCAAGGAGACGCTGCAGGAGAAGCTGCGCCACTCCGACCGGGGTTAGCCAGCCAGCTACCGCAAGGACCGCTGCCGTTCGTAGAACGCAATCGCGGCGGACGTGGCCACGTTCAGTGAATCAGTGCCCGCCGCCATCGGAATGCGCGCACGGACATCGGTCGCGCGCATTGCGTGCTCCGTCAGCCCAGGTCCCTCGCCACCGACGAGGAGGGCGACTTTCTTATAGGGGTGGCCGGTGTCGTCGACAAGCGCTTCGGCGAGATGCACCGCGCGCGAGTCGGGGGTCAGCGACACCAAGCGGAAACCTTGCTCCCGCAGCTGGTCCAGCGAGCGCTGCCATGTCGTCGACGTGCCATCTAAATGCGCGAACGGCAGGCGCAGCACATGCCCCATCGACACGCGCACGCTGCGGCGATACAGCGGATCAGCCGTGCCTGCGCCGAGCAGCACACCGTCGACATCCATGCCCGCGGCGTTGCGGAAGATCGCGCCAATGTTCTCGTGGTCCCCGACGCCTTCCAGCACGATCAGCGTGCGCGCGTTCAGCATCTCGCTTATCGACGTCTCCTCCGCCCTGTCCGCCACCGCAATCAAACCCCGATGCATGTCGTACCCGGCGACCTCGGCGAGGAGTTCGCGGGTGACAACGTAAACGGGTGCGTCGATAGGCGCAAGACCCTGCTCCGCGCGATCGGCGAAGAACGTGTCGAGCTTTTTCTCAAAGCCCACAACGCAGCGCAGCGGAAAGCGGGAATCAATGACCCTGCCGGCCACAAGCGGCCCCTCACCGAACACGTAACGCTTGGAGTTATCGGTGTTTTTGAGGTCGCGGACGTCGTCTAGACGCGGGTCGGCAGGGTCGGTGATGCGTTCCATTTAAGCGAGCGCCGCCAAAATGGGATCAATCGTGAAGAAGACCACGAACAGGGCCGAGATCAGCCACATGATCCAGTGAATCTCGCGCGCCTTGCCGGCGAAGAGCGACATGAGGGTGAAGGCGATGAAGCCGACGCCGATGCCGTTAGCAATGGAGTACGTGAACGGCATGACCACGATGGTCAGGAAGGACGGCAGCGCGATGTGGAACTTGTCCCAGTCGATTTCGGTGATCTGCATCATCATCAGCGCACCGACAATGACCAGCACCGGAGCGGCGGCTTCAATGGGCACCATCTCGTAGAGCGGGGTGAAGAACATCGCGGCCAAAAACAGCAGGCCGGTGACGATGTTGGCCAGACCGGTGCGTGCGCCGTCCGCGATGCCTGCCGACGAATCGACGTAGACCGTTGCCGACGATGCGGAGCCGAGGCCACCCGCGATAGCGCCGCAGCCCTCAACAACGAGGGCCTTCTTCATGTTCGGCAATTCACCGCGCTCGTCGTTGAGGCCTGCCTGCCGGCCGAGCGCCGTCATGGTGCCCATCGCGTCGAAGAAGTTCGCTAGCACCAGGGTGAACACCAGCAGAGTCGCGGTGATGCCGCCGACGCGGGCGAACGCGCCGATGAGGTCAATATTGCCCACGATGGACAGGTCCGGTACGCCGCCGAGGGACTCCGGCAGGGACGGAACAGCAAGGGACCAACCGGACGGGTCCTCTGCAGAGGAACCTGCACCGGCAACCGCCTCGACGATCAGAGCGATGATGGTGTTGAGGACGATACCGATGAACAGGCCGCCCGGAATCTTGCGCGTCACCATGAAGCCGCAGATGAACAGGCCGAGGATGAACACGACCGTCGGCCACGTGGCGATCGAACCGCCGTTGCCCAGCTGCACCGGCACGGTGGTCATCGCAGCGTCCGGGATGCGGCGGACGAAGCCGGCGTCCACGAAACCGATCATGGCGATGAACAGGCCGATGCCCACGCCGATCGCTGCCTTCATTGACGCCGGGATCGCGCGGAAGACTGCAGTACGGAAACCGGATACAGCCAGGATCACGATGACGATACCGTCGATGACCACCAGGCCCATCGCTTCCGCCCAGGTCAGTCCCTCCGTACCGACCAAGGTCACCGCGACCAGCGTGTTCAGGCCGAGACCGGCCGCGATACCGAACGGGTAGTTCGCCACGACACCGAAGAGGATGCACATGACGCCGGCGACCAGGGCGGTCGCCGCCGCGACCTGCGGCACGCCGAGGACGGTGCCGTTGACGTCCTCACCGGTGCCGATGATCAGCGGGTTGAGCAACACGATGTAGGCCATCGCGAAGAACGTGACCACACCACCACGAATCTCTGTGCCCACACTCGAGCCGCGCTCGGAGATGTGGAAGAACCGGTCCAGGCCGGACTGCGGTTCGCTGCGGGTGGTATTCGTGCCGGTAGTGTCGGCAGTCTCAGTGGCGGCTGCGTCAGCTGTGACCTTGGTCGATCCAGAGGTGGATCCAGCCGATGCGGGTTGATCGCTCACGGGCGCGTCCCCTTTTCATGACAAGCAAACGGAAAATGACGCGATAAGCGTCCCACTACACGGGCGTTTTTCCAAAACGGGTGCGCCCTTTCGGCGGCTAGAAGACGGGGCTTTCGTCGTCGTAAAGCTCCCCGGCACCCTCGAGCTCGTGGGAGGCCACCTTGGTTTCGGAGTGGGCGCCACACCCGTACACGGCGGCGACAACGTGGCCGTCAGCGGAGTATTCGTTGGAGCAGATACCGAAGTTCTTGCCCAGGGGCTCGGCGGCCGGAATGTAAAAGGCGCAGGTCCGGCACTGTAGAGCGGCTTGGCTGGCGTGGGCCGAATTGGGGCCGTAGTCGCCGCGGCGCCACCTCTCCTTGGCGGCGCGCAGCCCGGCGGTGGTCAGATACTGGTTGGTTTCGCGGCCGGGGAAGGTGACGGCATTGGGGGCGAAGGAGTCGTCGGTGAGACGCTCGTCGTCAGGCGCGGGCTCCATCAGGTCGCCCGGGCGCAGGTCGCCGGGGCGGACGCGTTCGCTGTAGGGCACCCAGTCGGGAGCCTGCAAGGCGTCGCCGGTGGGGGCGGGCACGAGGGCGACCTCGTTTACGGTTACATAGTCAGCACCGTCAGCGCAGGCAACGACCGCATTCCATTCCCAGCCAGGGTAGCCCGGCACGGACGCTTCGAAGCGGTGCGTCGCCACGTTGCCGCTCATGCCGTGGACGCCGATGTGGTCGCCGATCTCCCCTTGATCGAGCTCTTCGAGAGCCTGCCGCGCAGTATCTACGGCGGAGGCGCTCAGCAGCGGTCCGGTTTGTTGACGTCGCGAGTTTCTTCGTGGCACGCATCCATTATTGCGTACCGTGTTGCAAGATAGACCGTATGGTCCACTCTCCGATTCGTGTCCGACTCCCCCAGGTCACTGTGTCTGCGGTGGCAGCAGTGAGCATTGCCGCCCTCACCGCGTGCGCCCCGTCGAGCTCGGAGGACTCTGGTTCACAGCAGGACTCGGGGGACATCGAGCAGCTCAGCGCTGAAGTTCTCCAGCGCTACGACTTCGATGAAAGCAGTTTCACCCAGGGACTTGAAGTCGCTCCCGACGGCACGCTCTACGTGGCTACCGGCCAGGAGGGTGAGTCCCGCATCTACCGCTCCACCATCGAAGGAGAGGAACTGGCCAGCCAGGACGTGGACCGTGAGTTTTTCGGAGAGGGCATTACGCGTGTCAACGATCATCTTTGGCAGCTCACCTGGCAAAACGGGGTTGCCATCAAGCGCGATGCGGACACGCTCGATGAGATCGACCGGGTGAACTACGACGGCGATGGCTGGGGCATCTGCCACCGCGACGACGGCGGGGAGGTCATGTTCAGCGACGGCAGTGACCAGCTGCGCCGCATCGACCCTGACACCTTCGCCGAACGTGAACGTTTCACCGTGACCATGGATGGGCAACCTGTCGATGGACTCAACGAGCTCGAATGCGTCGGCGACGACATCTACGCCAATATCTTCCTGACGACCGACATCGTGCGCATCAATGCGGACACGGGTACTGTCGAAGCGCTTATCGACGCCTCTTCTCTGCAAAACAACGCCACCCCCGACCCCAACCACGTCCTCAACGGGATCGCCTACCTCCCCAACACGTCTGGCGCCGGCCAGGAGTTTCTCCTGTCCGGCAAACGCTGGCCCGACCTGTACCGCGTGAAGTTCGTCCCGCAGTAGACCGTAGAGTTAAAGGCATGGGCAGCACGAAATCTCGCACAACACGCACTGCACGTAACCAGCGGTCCGTCGTCATGCTGGCGGTCATTGCCGTGGTCATCGTCGCTATTGTGGCCGGGCTGTACTTTTACATGGATTGGCAGAACAACCGTCCCGGCACCCCACCACAGGAGATCGAAGTCACGGCCAGCGCCGGCGAATCCGGTGACGAGGTGTCGACGATGCCCTTCTCCATTTGTGAGTTCGGTCAGGAGTGCCCGGAGGGCGATGTCGCGCTGCTCCCCGTCGAGCCCGGCACCGAAAACGTCCGCGTCAGCGTGCCGAACGACGTGGCCCAACTGCAGTGGTCCCTGTTGAGCATTTACGACGACCCCGCCGCTAACACTGAGCGCACCTTCACCCCTGGGGAGGCAGACGAGGTCGATGTCCCCGTCGTCTCCGAGGATGCGAATCTCGTGGTGATCGAAATTTCCGCCCTCATGGTCGGCGCCGATGCGCAAGGGGAAGAAACCCCGGTCATGGTCACCTGGGCCTTCTCCACCGAAGCGTCATAAGCCTCATAGCGGGGCTGGCTAGGCGTCGAGCTCCTTGGCCACCGCGCGCAGGATCTCGGCGATCTGGCGGGCTTCCTTGCGCTCCGGGTAGCGGCCAGCGTCCAGGGCGGGTTGAACTTGGGTTTCCAGCATCGACATGACATCCGCAAGCATGCTGGCAAGTTCCTCGGGCTTGCGGCGGTTGACGGCGCGGCGGCGGGGAGCGTCGAGAAGCTTCACGCGCAGTGCTTGCGGCCCACGGCGACCGGCTGCGAAATCGAACTCAATGCGCTGACCGGGGTGCAGGTCCTCAACGCCGTCGGGCAGCACGTTCTTGCCCACGTAGACATCCTCGTCCCCCGGGTTGGAGACGAAGCCGAAGCCCTTCTCCGCGTCGAACCACTTCACTTTTCCTACTGGCATTAGTCATTCACCACCGTTAATCACTAGGGCTATCCATCTTAGTTACTGGCCTAGAACAACCCACCGGCAGGGCAAAACATTCCCTGCGCGACAAACCCACTTTCGTGCCGTCCACACGTCAAGTAACTGACACCTCATCAGCCACACGCGAACTGGGCCTTTACGGAGCCGCTTCCGACGGCACGAAAATGCGCGTTTACTCATGCTTTACGACGAACCCACCGCCCCGGCTAACACGCCAACTCAGCTTGATGTTAGATAGGTCACATTTACTATGTTCACGCAGGCAGCGCCGGCAAAACGTGCGCAAGTTGAGTCACATCAGTCACACTGACAACAACTTGCTTCCGGAACGTGACTGAATCGTTATAAACCGCTAGAGTTACGCTCATGCCCACAGACGGGCGTGCAATTCAAGCTACGAGCCACGTTCAATTTTGTCCGGCTCAATGCCCGATATAACTCAACAGGACAGAAGCGGGGGACCCACCCGCGCGGGAATATTTTCCGGCGCAACGCGGACCCTCATATTCGAGACCGCTAGGGGTGAAGCCGCGCACCGCGGCCAGGCGCTTGAACCCCCTCAGCCTGAACCCGACAGCTCACCCCGCAGACGTAGAACAAGAGAGGAAAACACACCCCCATGGGACGTCACCGCAAGCAGAACTCCAAGGCCGTGTCCGCTAAGGCACTGGCTGGCGCTACCGCAGCCATCGCCACCACCGCACTTGTCGCGCCGACCGCGTCCGCAGCTCCGGACTCCGACTGGGACCGCCTGGCTCAGTGCGAGGCTGGCGGCAACTGGCACATCAACACCGGTAACGGCTACTACGGCGGTCTGCAGTTCTCCGCTTCCACCTGGCGCGCATACGGCGGCGGCGAGTTCGCACCGTACGCACACCAGGCAACCCGCGAGCAGCAGATTGCTGTCGCGGAGCGCACCCTCGCAAGCCAGGGCTGGGGCGCATGGCCGGCATGCTCCCGCAAGCTGGGCCTGAACTCCGCCCCGACCCCGCGCACCGCACCGGCAGCGAAGCCGGCTCCGGCACCGAAGCCAGCCGCAGCTCCGCAGCCGAAGAAGAACAACGAGCTCGAGGTGGACAAGCTCTACAAGTCCCTCACCCGCGAGCTGAACAACCGCGGCCTGAATGTCCCGCCGCAGGTTGAGGCAACATACAAGGCCAACCGCAACGACTACAACGCGTTCTACCAGGCCAACAAGGACTTGATCGACGCTCTCCTGTCTGGCGATGCACAGGCTTTCATCGCTGCCGTCAACGCTAGGCTGCCGCGTTAAGGCCGCTAGCTAAACAGCAAGCACAAAGGGCTTGATTCCGACGAGATCGGAATCAAGCCCTTTGTGCGACGGCACTCAGCCTAGGAAGCGCCATCCTTAACGACTGTGATCTGCCAGCCAGCATTCTGGTTCTGCACAAAGTCCTTCACGGAATGGCCGTTGTCGGCTGCCCACTGGGGAATTGATTCTGTAGCCTGCGTGCAATCGAAATCGATCACCAATGCCTCACCGCTGTCCAGCTCAGCGATCGCATCCTTCGCTTCGATGAGCGGGAATGGGCACACAGCGCCGAGAGTGTCCAGTTTGTAGCGACCGCCGCCAAGTGGGAGGGCCTTACAGGCCTGCTTCGGCTTGGTCTGCACTGCCAATGCGCCGTTAGCGACCGGGAAGCTGAAAGCCGGGGTGGCCTCTTGACTGTCGTGAACAGCATCGTGACTGGAACGGACAGACTCATCGGTGGTGTACAGGTCTCCAGCGTCCTCGGGGGACACTCCCGCCTTGCTGGGCTTTAGCCAGATCTTCGCACCGATATAGACACCAGCCGCAATGAAGATGAGTGCGACCCAGCCCTGGTAGCTAAACAGGGACGTTTGAACCATGCCGTTGCCCACGGTGCAGCCGCCGGCCAGAGAGGCACCGACACCCATGCCGATTCCCCCGACGATGGCGCGCACGCTCGTGACTGCGTCCGGAACCCGAACTCGGAATTCGCCGGAGGCCTTCGCCGCAATGAACGCTCCGACGAAAAGGCCGAGCACCAGCAGGGTGCCCCAGTTAACATACTCCGCTTCGCCAGTGACAATGTAGGAGGTCACATGGGAAGTGGGGGTGGTGATCCCCAGGCCGTCATTACGCCCAGTCGCGGCTGACAGCGGCCACGCGACAACACCGAGTACGCCAATGATGGCTCCAGCAACGTACGGGTGCAACGCCTTGCGGTACCACGGTGCGTCGAGGGTCACCTTCGGGGCAGCGGCATCCTGCTCAAGGTAAAAGTGAGCGGCATACGCGGTGGCCAGCGCCAGTGGGATGGCAAACCACCAAGCGGACACACCGAACGTTTCTGGCAGAGTGGTCCAGCCGGTATCCCATTGCTTCATCCAGTCGTTGAATCCCGACAACGCGCCGTTCTTCATTGCGGCAGCGGACAGACCGTAGAACACCAACGCGAACCAGGAGCCAACGAGCCCCTCAGCCGAGCGGTACCACGTACCCGACGCACACCCGCCTGCAAGAACAATGGATAGGCCGAAGATGAGGCCGCCCACGATCACGGCGAGCGGGGCGAAGGTGCGGTACTCCGGCGCGATGACGCCCAAGGATGTCAGAGCCGCCAAGCCGACCGCATGCACAGCGATGACGATGAAAAGGGCGACTAGACCACGGCCCTTCTTCTGTAGGAACACGTCGCGCATCATGCCCGTCACGCAGAATCTACCCCTCTGCATAACAGCGCCGAGCGCAACTCCCACCGCTAATCCGGACACAAGCATGAAAACCTCCCGATAAAAGGGAACTAGTACTGACCTGTGAAAGAATAGCCGTTCTGCACCAATCTGTCTAGAATTCTACCCATTCAACTAGACCAAGCGGTATAGTCACACGTGCGAAAAAGATCCGCACCATGCGTTTTTGCACGGTGCGGATCTACGTCGGCAGCGACTACTGCGCGATGTTGATGCGCGTCGTCGGGTGAACGTACCCGGTCTCCTCCCACGGGCGGGGCAGGATCAGGTCGTCGCCGTAGGGACTGGATGCGCCTGTGAGCTTGGAGGAAATCTCCGTCACCGGGTGACCGTTGCCCGGGGTGTGGGCGGGCCAAGCCGGGTTGATCTGGGTGATGTTGTCAACGTCTTTAGCCATGGACATCATTCTTTCACGCCGGAAGGGAAAACGCACGTAAAATCACCCCCGCAATGACTTCCTTCACCCGTTCGCTCACCGAACTCGACGACGGCGCGCTACGCCGGCTCATCTCCGCCCGCCCGGACGCGTTCTTCCCCGCGCCACCGCAGATCGCTTCGCTGGCAACTCGCCTTGCGCTTCCAGGGTCGATTGCACGAGCTTTACGACGCTTGACCGCCCCCGACCTGGCACTCCTGGAACGCCTCGCCGATGCCGGGGCAGAATTCGACCCGTACGATGCCACTGCTGAGGCGGGAGAAGGAGCACTCGATAATCTCCGCGCGCATGCGCTGGTCTTCGGTAAGGACGATGAGCTCCGCATTGCACCGGGGGTGTTGAGCGCAGTGCCCGCCGGCTGGCGCGTGACCGATCTTGTGCCGGACGACTTCGACGACCTGATGGCGGAAATCTCCGGACCAGAGCGCAAGGTGCTGGAAAGGCTCGCCACCAACGGCGGCGTGGGAACCACCAAGGCCGCCGCCCCAGACGCGGATCCGACGACGCCGATCGGCGCTCTCATCGCCAAGGGCCTCCTCGTTCGCGTCGATTCAAGCACCGTCCGGCTCCCCCGACCTGTCCGCGATGTGCTGCGCGGCCACCCGCCACGGACCTTCCCCATGACGGAACCGTCTGCCCCGGGCATCGACCAGGACAGCGTCGACACCGCCGCCGCGACGCAGGGGCTCGACGCCGTGCGCCAATTGCGCCAGTTGATCACGCTACTACTCGCTGAGCCCGTCCCGCTGAACAAGGACGGCTCCGTCGGCGTGCGCGTACGAACGAACGTAGGCAAAGAACTCGGCTTCGACCCAGCGTTATTGATCACCATCGGTGAATCTGCCGGGCTGATCGGCCGCGGCAATGTGGACGACACCGATGTACTTGCTGCTACGAAGGACGCCCTGACGTGGCTGGATGCGACGTTGCCCGACCAGTGGGCGATCCTGCTCACGGGATGGGCTGCTTCCCCGTGGCGGACGGACAAGGAGGAAAAGCTCCTCTCGCCGGAGATGCACTCCCCCGACGCCCGCGGCGCACGCCTGACCATCCTGCACCACCACGGCGATCCTCAGCGACTCTTCTACTTTGCTCCCCTGGCAGCCTCCCAGTTTCCGCCGTCATTCATCGACACCACCGTCGAAGAAGCCCGTTTCGTCGGCGCCTTGGATGCAACGCCTGCCGCATCGACACCGTTGAAAGCACTCTTAGAAAACGCGGACATCGCCGCCGCCACCCGCGCGCTCGTACCGGCCCCGGTGGACATGCTTATCGCACAGGCGGACATGACGGTGCTCGCCCCCGGCCCGCTGGAACTGGAGATGGTTGCATTCCTGGAGAACATCGCGCAGCTCGAGTCGCCTGGCGTAGCCAGCGTCTGGCGCATCACCGACGCATCCGTCCGCCGCGGCCTGGACAGTGGGCTGACCGCCGACGAGATTCATTCCTGGCTGAACGACCATGTCATGGGCGAGGTCCCCCAGGGCATCACATTCCTCATCGACGACACCGCTCGGACCCACGGCTCCATCCGCGCGGGAGCCGCAATGAGCTATCTCCGCAGCGCGGACCCTGCACTGATCACGACGGCATCAGTGAAGCTCAGTGGAATCATCCGCCCGCTCGCGCCCACCGTCGCGGTCTCGCAGCTTCCGCTGCCGAAGCTCATGCACGCCCTGCGCAAGGCCGGTCTCCAGCCCACCGCGGAGGACGAAACCGGAGCACAGCTGAACATGGCGCCGGAGCCGGCGCTCGTTCCGGCCACCCCGTCGCGCCTACCGCGCCCGGCCACCGTCACCGACGAGCAGGCTGAGCAGATCATTGCGCGCCTGCGTTCCAAGGGCACCAGTGCAGTGCCCGCGCCAGCGCCCGCCGGCGACACCATCGAGGTGCTCCGCGCGGCGGCGCGCGGCAAGCGCAAGGTCACGCTCGGCTACGTGGACAAGAACGGCCGAGGGCAGACACTTACTGTCCTACCGCTGTCCGTGTCTGCCGGGCAGGTCGACGTGCACGTTGCCGCCACTGACAGGGTGGTGCGCATCGCGTTGCCGCGCATCACCAAGGTCGTGATGGCCTAGCGGCTCACCCGCTCGAGCACCTCCAGCACGTGCTCGTAGTCCTTGCCTGTGGCGGCAGTCAGGCCCAGCTCGCAGGTGCGGTTGGAGGACGCGTGGCATTGGGAGTCGAATCCGGCGACTTCCTCCGCCTCACGCTTCGTGGCAGCCTGGGTCAACTCCGGGTGGAGCATGCCGCGGTCGCCGGCGTAGCCGCAGCAGTTCCACTCCGGCGGCACGTTGACCGTCTCGGCGGCGGCAGCGGCGACCTGGGAGAGGTCGTCGATAAGCGAAAGGTGCGCCGCCGAACATGTTGGGTGCAGCGTGATCGAATCGATCTTGTCAGTGACGTCGAGCTTGTCCACCACCTTGTCGCCCACGAATGCGACGGCATCGATCACAGTGATGCCGATGGTCTCCGCCATGTCCTGGAAGCCGTGTGTGCAACTGGTGGCGTCGACGATGACAGGTAGGCGGCCGCCATCGGTGGCGGCGATGAGCTCATCGTTGACGCGGCTCTGCATGATGTCGTGTCCGGCGGCCATGCCTTTCGACGCCCACGGAGTGCCGCAGCACATGCCGTCGATGCCTTCCGGCACGACGAGCGACAGCCCGGCGCGCTCGACCAGTTTGGCGAATGCGGCGGAGGCACCGATGCCCTCGCCTTGCGGGCCGAACATGGAGTTCACGCAGGCGGGGACGAACACGCCTACGGGTTCGGCGTTCGGGTCCCCGATGTGCGTGCCGAACGCCTTGGCGCGGGATGCGCCCCCCTTTGTCAGCTCCGGACGGTACGACGGCACGGTGTCCTCACCCACGAGTGCGCGGGCAACGCCAGTGACCTTCTCCACGAGGGAAGACGGCAGGTAGTACGCGCCGGTAAGCGCGGTGGACGCGAGCTTATTACCCGGGCCCCATGCCTTCGCAGCGGCGGCCCAGCCGGCGGATTCGACGGCACCGGCCTGGCCGCGGCGTAGCGACTTAATGAGTTTTCCGGTGTCGATGCCCACCGGGCAGGCGGTCACGCACATCGAGTCGACGGCGCAGGTATCGATGCCCTCGTACTGGTACTCGGCGTCAATGTGCTTGACCAGCTCAGTATCGCCTTCCTGAATCGCCTTGGCGCGGGCGCGGCGGACCACGATGCGCTGGCGCGGCGTCATGGTGAGATCGCGCGACGGGCAGACCGGCTCGCAGTAGCCGCACTCCACGCACGAGTCGATTTCGTCTTCGACCTGTGGGTTGAGCTTGAAGTTCTTCATGTGCTCGCGGTCATCATCGGTGATGATCACCCCCGGGTTCATCACCCCGCGCGGGTCGACGGCGCGCTTGAGCTCCACCATGACCTCGTAGAGTTCGTCGCCGTACTGGCGGCGCACGTACGGTGCCATAACGCGGCCGGTGCCGTGCTCAGCCTTGAGGTTTCCTCCCGCGCCGAGCACGAGATCCACCATCGCCTCGTTGAACCCGTCGTAGCGGCCCAAGTTCTCATCGCCCTCGAACCGGTCGGTGATGAGGAAGTGGATATTGCCGTCCTTGGCATGGCCAAAGATGACAGCGTCGTCGTAGGAGTATTCGTCAAACAGCCCCTGCAGCCCGCCGCAGGTGTCGGCCAGATCCTCGACCGGCACGGCAATGTCCTCCAGCAGCGCCGTCGTGCCGGACGGGCGCGCCTCCGCGACCTGGGCGTAGAGGCCCTTGCGGAAAGCCCACGCCTTCGCAGCTTGTTTCGGGTCGGTGGAGAATTCCGCAGGCGTGGCCAGATCCAGCTCGCCCAAGAGCTTCGTGCCGGCGCGCTCGTACTCGCGCAGCTGCTCTTCCTCGTTCGCGTGGTACTCGATGAGCAGCGCGGCGTGCTGGTCCAGCTCGAAGCCGGTGATCTGCTCCGGCACCGAGTCAAAACCGCGGCCGACCGCGATGGAGCGCGAATCCATCAGCTCGAGCGTCGCGGCCTTGGAATCGAACAGCGCGGGCAACGAGCGCGTCGCCGCATCGATCGTCGGGTACACCGCGATCGTGGTGGTTTTCAGCTTGGGCACCTCGACCGTGCGCAGCACCGCCTCAGCGATGAACGCCAGGGTGCCCTCCGAGGCGACCAGCAGGTGCGTGAAGATCTCCAGCGGAGACTCGTAGTCCAGGAACGCGTTGAGCGAGTAGCCCATCGTGTTCTTCAGCGCGAAGTGCTGCTCGATCTTCTTCACGGATTCAGCATTGCCGCGAACGCGACGCTTCAATTGCTCGAGCTTTTCCGCGAGCTCCGGTTCCTCCCGTGCAAACTGCGCCTCCGCATCCGCATGCGCGGTGTCGATGACGGTGCCGGACGGCAGCACGAACGTCAAGGATTCGAGCGTGTTGTAGGTGTTGTACTGCGTGCCGCACGCCATACCGGAGGAGTTATTGGAAATCACGCCGCCGAGCGTGGCCGCACCTTCGGAAGCAGGATCGGGACCGAGTTTCCGGCCGTAGGGCGCGAGGTGCGCGTTGACCTGCCGCACCGTCGAGCCGGGTTGGACGCGCACACGTTTACCGGCATCGAGGACCTCGACGCCGCGGAAGTGCTTGCGGACGTCGACAAGCATGCCCCCGCCCCCAGCCTGCCCGGACAGCGAGGTACCGCCCGCACGCAGCACGACTGGCGTGCCGGACGATGCCGATGCCCGGAAGGCCGCGGCGACATCGTTCGCGTTGCGCGCTTCCGCGACCACCTGCGGGGTGTACAGGAAGTGCGATGCATCGTGCGCGTACTTGATCCGATCGATCTGGCGGGTGGAAATCGTCTGATCGGAGCCTAATTCGCGGGCCAGATGCGCAGCAGGGGATGTGATTGTTGCAGTCATAGTTTCATGCTATCCCCATCGGGTTCACCAAACTTTTTTCCTCCAATTCGTTGACAGATTGTTGGGTTTATACAACACTTGATTGTGTGGCAGCACGAAAAGAACCGAAGAGTCCGATTTTCAATCGGGTTCGCGTACTGAGGACTGAGCGCGACATGTCGCGCAACCAACTCGCGGAACTCATCGACGTGAACCCGCAGACCATCGGCGCTTTGGAGCGCGGCGACCACTCCCCCAGCCTCGACCTCGCATTCCGAATCTGTGAGGTCTTTGAGCTCCCGGTCGAAGCGGTTTTTTCGCGCAATGAATTCGCCCCTATGTCGAAGGAGCTATACCAGCGATGACTTCCATATCAAGACAGAACCGAGCATCACTTCCCGGCTCGAAAAGAGTACGCAACCAGAAAGCGACGCGTGCTCTCATCGCGGTTTACTTCGCTGGCCTGATCGTTGCGGCGCTACTGTTCGGCATCTCACTGATCGCAGAACTGGATTCGTGGCCGTTCTCGCTGTCGTACATCGTTGCTATGCTCCTCTCCATGGCCGCGTGGACCTATATCCGCGGGGCTAACGACAGCAAGGACCGGTTACCAGATTCGCAGCTCGATGAATACGAGCGCGACATCTTCGCTACATGGCGTCAACGCGCGTTCAAGGCGTATTCCGCGCTCACTTTCGTGGGCGGGGCTGGGTTTCTCCTGTATGCGAACTTCATCGCTGACTCTGCTAATAGTGCCGCTTACGAAACGGCCGGCCTGTACATGGTGTTCACCTACCTGTTTGTGGCCACCCTGCCGATGATCGGTTTCGCTGCCACCATCAACCGCGATCACCCTGAAGACCAGCCAGTGGAGGAATAATGACCACGTTAGAGATAAAGGACTTGCACAAAAGCTATGGCGACGTCACCGCGCTCGACGGCATGACTTTCGGTGTCGGTGACGGCGAGATTTACGGTTTCGTCGGCTCCAACGGTGCCGGCAAGTCCACCACAATGCGCATCGCGCTCGGCGTGCTCGAGGCCGATTCCGGTGAAGTCCTCCTCGACGGCACCCCGCTTGACGACGCCACGCGGCGCCGCATTGGCTACATGCCCGAAGAGCGCGGCCTGTACGGCAAGGAGAAAGTCCTCGACCAGCTGGTCTTTTTGGCTCAGCTCCACGGTGTCGACCGAGCCGCCGCGAAAAAGCGCGGCGAGGACCTGCTAGGCGAGCTCGGCCTGGGCGAGCGTGTGAACGACAAGCTTGACGATCTCTCGCTGGGCAACCAGCAGCGCGTCCAGCTCGCCGCAAGCTTGATCCACGACCCGGACATCCTCATCCTCGACGAGCCGTTCTCCGGCCTCGACCCCGTCGCTGTGGACGTCATGAGCACCATGCTCACCGACCGCGCCCGCAATGGTGTCCCCGTCGTTTTCTCATCCCACCAGCTCGACCTCGTCCAGCGCCTGTGCGACCGCGTCGGCATCGTCACCCGCGGCCGCATGGTCGCCGAAGGCACAGTCGACGAGCTGCGCACCCACGGCCCGATCCGCTACAAGGTCGGCACCACGGCCCGCGGATGGTTCCCGGAGGGCACGACGCTTATCGACGACGCCGCGAACCACGTCATCCTCGAGACCTCTTCCACCGGCGACGACCAGCGCATCCTGCACGCTGCCCTTGCCGCCGGCGATGTCCATGAATTCACCCGTGTCGTCCCCGACCTGACCGACCTGTTCAAGGAGGTTGTGAAGTAATGACCACGAGCACCTATTCCCCGCTCCACACCGTCCTCACCGCCGCTAAGCGCGAGATCCAGATTCTGTTCAGCAAGAAATCCGTGATCATCACCCTGGTCATCATGCTCGTGGCCATTCTCGCAGCCGTCGGTTTCGCGTCCTGGCAGAAGGATAAGGACCCAGAGGACAAAGCCACGCCGGTGGCGGTAGTCAACGTCGATAAGCAGACGCTCGAGGGGTCCGGCCTTGAGGCCCGCGATGTTGCCGACCGCGCGGAAGCCGAGAACCTCGTGCGTGACGGTGATGTCGATGCCGCGCTCGTCGCTGAAAACGACACTTGGCAGGTCATCTCCGACGGTCTTCCCGACACTTCCGTGATGACCACCGTGGATGCCCTCGCCGAGTCCTATTCACAAGCCGCCGCGCTGGAACAGCTGGGCATTTCACCCACCGACTTCCAGTCCGCCTCCCCAGAGATCAACGTCGAAGCAGTAAACATTGCCAATATCGACGAAGGCAAAGACGATGCTGCTTCCGAACAGGACTTCGCACGCCTGCTCACCGCATTCATCTTGCTCATGCTCATCGTGTTCATGGTGATCACCTTCGCCGCGCAGGTGGGCAGCCGCGTGACGGAGGAGAAGTCCTCCCGCGTCGTCGAGCTCGTCCTCGCTGCCGTCCGTCCGCTGGACTTCCTGGCCGGGAAGATCCTGGGCAACCTCGTCTTCGGCTTCATCTCCACCGCGATCTTGCTCGGCGCTGGTTTCGCCGCGCTGCAGTTCACAGGTCTGCTGGAAGATATCAGCATCGAATGGTCCATCCTGCCCATCATGCTCGTCTCCTACCTGCTGGCCATGCTCTTCTTCGCCGGCCTCTACGCCGCTGCCGGCGCGATGGTCCAGCGCACTGAAGACCTCCAGTCCACACAGATGCCCGTCCTGCTGCTGATCATTGTCAGCGCCTACATTCCGGCATTCGGCTGGATGGCCACAGACGCCACCTGGATGCAGGTGGCCAGCTGGATCCCGCCGGTATCCATCTTCGCCGCACCACTGTCGTACGCGGCCGGCGACTTCACCGCACTTCAGCTCACGGGCTCCCTCGCCCTGGCTGCCGTAGCGACCGTGGTCGTCGTCTGGATCGCCGCGCGCATTTACCGCCGCACCATCCTCAACAACGGCCAAACCACCAAGTGGTCGGAGGCACTGCGGGGCTAGCTTCCTATCTGGATCTGTTCCGTGCGCCTTAGAGGTGCCGGGACGGGTCCATTTTTTGATGGAGCACGCGAATCACAATCACGCCTCGATCATCGAGACGATAGATGATCATGTGACTGCCTGCGGCCCGTTGACGGT
The DNA here is from genome assembly GCF_024454095.1 of Corynebacterium sp. CCUG 69979. Classification (NCBI taxonomy): domain Bacteria; kingdom Bacillati; phylum Actinomycetota; class Actinomycetes; order Mycobacteriales; family Corynebacteriaceae; genus Corynebacterium; species Corynebacterium sp. CCUG 69979. The sequence continues at coordinate 38,970 of NZ_JAGPZA010000016.1, forward strand.
ACCCAGAAATCCCCGGCACTAGCTTCCCCGAAGTCGGTTGATCGGCAATCCAGGCAAATTGCCTTTCCAAGGTTCGCAAATAGCGCTCCGCCTGTGCTGGCCCCCATTGAGTTTCGGAATAGGACCAGATTCCCCGCAGGTCCTCAACGGCTTCTTCCTTAAGCCGGTATGTCATTGCCACGCTTCATTTTTTCTATGAACTTATTGAAATCAAAGTCCTCTGCGAGACCAGACTCCTCCCCCTTCTGGATCTCACGACGCAGGACCTCTAGCCGCTGCTCGTAGTCCTCAATCATGCGGAGGCCAGCGCGGATCACTTCACTGGACGTTGCATAGCGTCCACTTGCCACCATCTGAGCGATGAATTCCTCATAGTGCGGCCCAAGGGTTACGGACGTGTTCTTAGCCATGCACCAATAGTACCAATTTTAGGTATCCGCTCCGTGTCTACCGCCGGGGACCCCTAACCCTGCCAGCACTACGCTAGTACCAGGCAGGCATAATGTCCCGTATGCCTTTAGGTGACGGCCCGCTCATCGTTCAGTCCGACAAGACTGTCCTCCTCGACGTCGCGCATCCGGAAGCTGCGCAGGCGCGTGCGGCGATTGCGCCGTACGCGGAGCTGGAGCGCGCGCCGGAGCACGTGCACACCTACCGCATCACCCCACTGGCGTTGTGGAACGCCCGCGCAGCCGGTTTCGACGCGGAGCAGGCCGTGGACGTCCTCGAGCGCTTCTCTCGCTTCCCGGTTCCGCAGGCATTGCTTATCGACGTCGCCGAGACCATGGCCCGTTATGGCCGCATCCGCTTGATCAAGCATCCGGCCCACGGCCTCATCCTCGAGGCTGACGACGCCGCGATCCTCACCGAGATCACCCGCAACAAGAAGATTCAGCCCATGGTGGGCGCGCTTATCGACGACACCACCGCCCCCGTCCACCCCTCCGAACGCGGCCGGATCAAGCAGGAGTTGACCAAGCTCGGCTGGCCTGTGGACGACCGCGCCGGCTACGTCGACGGCGAATCCCACCCAATCGAGCTCAACCACGACGGCTGGGAGCTGCGCGATTATCAGCAATACGCCACCGAGTCATTCTGGGAGGGCGGCTCCGGCGTCGTGGTGCTGCCCTGCGGAGCAGGCAAAACGATCGTCGGTGCGGCATCCATGGCGCAGGCGCAGACAACCACGTTAATCCTAGTCACCAACACGGTCGCTGGACGGCAGTGGCGCGATGAACTGTTGCGCCGCACCACGCTCACGCCAGAGGAGATCGGCGAGTATTCCGGCGAGCGCAAGGAGATCCGCCCTGTCACCATTGCCACATACCAGGTGGTCACACGCAAAACACAGGGCGAGTACAAGGCTTTGGAGCTGTTCGACTCTCGCGACTGGGGCCTGATCATCTACGACGAGGTCCACCTCCTCCCCGCCCCTGTCTTCCGCATGGCGGCGGATCTCCAGTCGCGCCGCAGGCTCGGCCTGACCGCCACGCTCGTGCGTGAGGACGGCCGCGAGGACGACGTGTTCTCCCTCATCGGCCCGAAGCGGTACGACGCCCCGTGGAAAGAGCTCGAGATGGCCGGCTACATTGCCACCGCCGAATGCGTCGAGGTCCGCACGGCACTCAGCTCCGAGGAAAAGATGGTGTACGCCACCGCCGAGACCCGCGAAAGGTACCGGGTGGCGGCGTGTAGTGAGGGGAAGCTGGGTGTCGTCGATAAGCTTCTTGCGCAACACGATGGCGAGCAGATCCTCATTATTGGGGCGTTCATCGAACAGCTCGAAGAGATCGCCGCACGCACAGGCGCACCGCTTATCGACGGCAAAACATCGACCACCCAACGCGAATCCTTCTTCGACGCGTTCCGGAGTGGCGAGCTGCGCACGCTGGTGGTCTCGAAGGTGGCGAACTTCTCCATCGATTTGCCGGAAGCAGCCGTGGGCATTCAAGTCTCCGGCACCTTCGGATCGCGCCAAGAAGAGGCGCAGCGGCTGGGGCGGCTGCTCCGGCCGAAAGAAGACGGCAAAGAGGCGCTGTTCTACACCATCGTCGCGCGCGACACTCTCGACGCCGAGTACGCCGCGCGCCGCCAGCGATTCCTCGCGGAACAGGGCTACGCCTACCGGCTTGTGGATGCCGCTGACCTCTAGGAAGATGCGTTCCGGAAGAAATCCCTAGACTCGTGGCCGAGAGATTGAAAGGTAGGTCATGATCGAAGTAAGCAACGTAAAGAAGACGTTATCTGGGGAACAGATCTTGCACGGAGTGTCATTCACCGCGCCGTCTGGGAAGATCACCGGGTTCCTTGGCCCAAATGGGGCAGGCAAGACGACGACTTTCAAAGTCGCTTTGAACCTGATGCAGCCCGATAACTCCGACGCCTCTGTCACATTCGACGGAGAACCGTTGAACTCTTTCCCGATGCCCTTCACTAAGGTTGGAGCGTCCCTGGAAGTCAACGCGATGGACAAGCGCCGTAAAGCCGTTGACCATCTGAAGGCCTACGCCCCGCTAGCGGACTGCCCTGATTCACGCATCGACCAGCTGTTGGACGACGTCGGCTTAGGGCACGCGAAGAAGAAGCGCGTCGGTTCGTATTCCATGGGAATGAAGCAGCGCCTAGCCTTGGCAATGACCATGCTCGGGGACCCCGACTTCTTGGTGTTGGATGAACCCGCCAACGGATTAGATCCCGATGGCATTGTGTGGCTACGCGAACATTTGCGTGCGCTCGCCGATCAAGGCAAGACGATTGTTGTTTCTTCGCACTTGCTCAATGAGGCTCAAAGGTTCATTGATTACGCGGTGATCATTAAAAACGGCCGCGTCGAGTATGAGGGAGATCTGGAGAGACTCAACGAGCTGTGCCGAGAGTACACCGGCCAGGACGTGAACGACTTGGAGGAAGCCTACCGCATCGTCACCGCAAGGGGGAATGATTAAAAGTGTTAGCACCGCAGCTCAAATCAGAATGGCGCAAAGCAACCTCAAGCACTGCTTGGTGGGCGCTAGGCGTGGTGATGGTGCTCGCTTACGTGGGCGTCAGCGCGTTCTTCGCTTTCGCGGGAGCGAACCTAGAAGCATCTCCGGTCAACCTGGATGATCCGGAAACCGTGCGCGGTTTGCTCACGGTAGGAATGGGGTTCGGCTTCGTGCTGCCCCTGATCCTCGGCATGCTCATTGTCAACCTTGAGTTCCAGAATAATACGATCCTTTATTCCCTGATCGGCAGCTCAAGCCGCTCGGGACTGTACACCGCCAAACTCATAACTGGGGCCTGTTCAGCAGGTTTATTCTCTGCGGTTGCAGCGCTGCTGACATCTGGCGCAGTCGGCGCGATTATTGCGGGCTCCGACTATTCGCACGATGTCTTCACCGGTGAAACCCTCAAAACGCTCGGACTTGTAGTACTTGTCGGTGCGCTCCTTGGAATCGCAGGCGGAGCAATCGGTGCGTTGATCACAAAACCACTGATAGCGATCGTGATCGTCATACTGTGGACGCAGATTATTGAGCCCATCATCCGCGTCATCGCCCCCTCTGGGGCGCAGAGCTATCTTCCTTCTTCGCTTATCGACGCCAGCCTAGGCGGAGGTTTCCTAGCAGAGATCTTCGCCTCTGAGTCGGTGCCCCAACCCACCGCGCTAGCTACTCTCGTGGGTACGACTGCGGTTCTGGCGCTGCTGGGAGGACTGCGGTTCACGCGACGGGACGTATGACGGGTCCGATCACGTCGGAGCACGTGCCTGCCTCCTAAAGTGGAGAGCATGCAGTTCCACTTCGATGTCGACGAGGCCTACGCAAAGCAGCACAACGAGATGCTCCGGGACACCCGCAAAGCGGTCATCTCCGGTGTTTCACTGTTCGTGATCTGCCTTGTCGCGGGCCTGGCCGTCTGGTTCCTTGTGGATCCCGCATCGCCGTGGCGGTGGATAGGCGGACTCGGCCTGATCCTGTTCGGGTTGATGATGCTGATTGTGGCCTTTCTGGTCCCCCGTTCTGTCGGTTCGGCCCAGGATCTGTACGACCGGTACCCGCTAGTGCCGGCGGTCATCGCTGAGGTCAACCCGCGCGACAGCGTCATCATGGCGCTGGTGAACGTCAACGTCGACGAGAATCAGCCGCCAACGTACGCCGCCGCGCTGCGGACCGTGACCTCGATCCCGGGAATCGAAGACCCCAAAAAGGGCATGAAACTGCCGGCCGTGGCGGTCGGCGGGCGCCGCACCTCCCGCGACACGGAACACTTCCAAGAGGTCACACCGATGCCGATTGCGTGGGCGACACCGGATGCGGAGGTCGTCGATAACGCGCGAGAAGCGATCCCGCAGGAACAGTGGCAGAAACTGGAAAAGGCCCGCAAGCGGTACAGCGAGGTCAAAGAGACCCCGTACAATTTGCTCGTTCTTTAGCGTCTTCCAAGAAGTCGACGGCCTACCTTTCAGGGAAGTTAAAAGATCCTACAAGATTGTTCATTTTGAATTTAGGCTCGGGAAACCTCGGGTTAGGGCGGCATGCCCACAGTGGATAGTGACCACTCCGACAACAACATGCCGAAGGTTTTCACGTGTTCACCAAATCCAAGTATTTCAAAACCATTGCGATCGTTTCCGGTTCCGCACTGTTCATCACCGCGTGCACCGCGGAGAATGAGAACGGCGAGAACGTAGCTGAAGAAACCGCTACCGCCACCGAAACCGATGTCGAAGAAGTCGACCCGGTCTACGGCGAGAAGAATGGCCTTGACCTGATTGAGCTGCAGGACGACAAGCCTGAGGTCGCTGAGGTTGAGGTTGATAATGAGCCTGACCGTATTGCCATGAACCTCATGGAGGACACCTCCACTGAGATGGGCTTCAACTGGTACACCAAGGACGACCTCGACGACTCCATCCTGCTCGTCTCCGAGCAGGAGAACATGTCCGACGCCATGGAGTTCCCTGCCGAGGCTACCGAGGTGACCAACCGGTACGCTGAGCGCGACCAGGATGGCTACTTCATCTACTCCGCTGCGACCTTCGACGATGAAGGCGACATGCTTGTCGACGATGAGGGTAACCCCGAAGAGGTCGAGGGCTACTTCACCGACGAGCAGATCGACCGCGAGAACACGAAGTGGACCGCTGACGGTTCCAAGCTTGCGCACCTTTCGCTTGTCGACGTCAAGGAGCACTCCAACAAGGCGACCGCCACCGGCTTGGAGCCCGGCAAGACCTACTACTTCCAGGTCGGGTCCGAATCCGAGGGTTATTCCGAGACTGGCACCTTCACCACCTCGAACCCGGATGAGGAAGGCTTCCAGTTCATTCACTACACCGACACCCAGAACGCCTACTGGAACGAGCACGTGAACAACGAGGCGGCGTACGGTGCCAACACCCTCGAGAAGGCCATGGAGGTCGCTCCGGACGCCAACTTCGCGCTCCACACCGGTGACTTCGTTGAGACCGCGGCCGTCGAGGATGAGTGGGTCGATAACCTCAACGCTTCCCACGACGCCAACATTAAGCTGCCGCACGCCTACACGCCGGGTAACCACGATGAGTACAACCTGCGTTGGGAAGAGGGCGTTCACGAGACCGCCTTCAACGAGCACACCAACGTGCCCGTCAGCAATGACAAGATCGATGGCGGCTCCTACTACTCCTTCGACTACTCCGGTGCACACTTCGTGGTGATGAACACCAACGACAACAAGGAGTCTGACGACAACCCGGACGAGGGTGCAGTCGGCCGCGAGCAGATGGAGTGGGCGAAGGAGGACATCCGTAAGGCCCGCGAGAACGGTGCGAACTGGATCATCCTGGCCTACCACAAGCCGGTCTACTCCGCGTCCTACCACTCCCTGCAGGACGAGGACGTCCAGGTCACCCGTGAGGAGTTCGTCCAGATGGCTGACGAGCTTGATGTCGACCTGGTTCTCCAGGGCCACGACCACAACCTGACCCGCACGAAGTCTCTGACCTACAGCCCGGACAACTTCTCCTACGGCGAAGTCGAGGACACCGAGAAGCGTGAGATCGACGGCGTTGAGCACCACGTCAACCCGGACGGCGTCACCTACGTCATTCCGAACACCTCGGGCACCAAGACCTACGACGCGATCTACCAGAAGGGCGCTGACCACGTTCACAAGGTCCGCGAGAAGCTCGACTGGATGACCGAGGAGGACGTCGACACCTGGAACGATCTCTTCGATGTCGCTGAGCAGCCGGAGAAGACTCCGAAGTTCGACCACAAGCACGACAACTACCGCCAGTCGACGATCCAGAGTTTCGCCGTCTACACCGTCACCGAGAAGGAATTCAAGATCGACTTCTACCAGGTCGAGGGTGACCTGCACAACGGTGAGGACCGCGAGGTCAAGCTGTACAACTCCTACGGCATCACTAAGGAGTAAATGCTCGCAGGTGGCTGATCACCCAGCCGCGTGAGACAAGAGAAGCCGGGCATAAGCCCGGCTTTTCGCATTGCTATCTGCTCACGCTTCTAGATGAACTGGCGAATGAGCGCAATGACCGCGACAACAACGATGACACCCTTGAGGAAGCGGTTGGAGACCCGCTTAGCAATGCGGGCGCCGACCAGTCCGCCAATGACACCGCCGGCCGCGAGGATGAGAACACCGAGCCATAGAACCTCAGCTCCAAAGAAGAGGTAGGCGATGAGGTACACCAGCGCGGCGACGGTGTTGACGATCATGGACAGGAAGTTCTTCACCGGGTTGACATCCTTGAACGACCTACCAGTGCCCACGCCCATGACAGCCAAGTAGATAATGCCTTGAGCCGCGGTGAAAAATCCGCCGTAGACGGACGCTAGACCCATCGCTCCGACGAGGCCAGGCTTCTTGTACGCCTCCCCCACAGGCTCGTCGCTTTCCGCCTGTACCTCGGCATTACGGGTCTCAGAATCCTTGCCCACACGCGCAAGCGTGTCGACGATCCGCTGCTGGAACACCACCAACAGTAATGCCACAACGATGAGAATGGGAATAACGAAGTCGAGCGCACGGGTCGGTGTGAACAATAACAGCAACGAGCCCGACGCCGCACCAATAATGGTCATGATGATCAGTGGACGCAGCCACGGCATCTCACGCTTCGTCTCGTGGCGGAAGCCCCACGCCGAACCAAAAGACGCGAACATCAGGCCGATCGTGTTGGTGCGTACCGCCACACCGGGTGGCACGCCCATGGCGAGAAGCACCGGGAGCGTGAGCAGCGAACCCGAACCCACAGCGGAGTTGATAATGCCCGCCATGATGCCCATGAAGAACAGCAGAATCGAGGGTAGAACGTCCACGGAAACCTCCCAGCAGGCAAACTATCAAGCCCTTGCATCGTACGTCACCAGGGAAGATGCGGCGAAATTGAGCGGCGTGATTGCGTTGGGAGGGGTTCATCCCGATGCGGCGTTATGGCGTCTTTGGGCGTGCGAAAAGCACCCTGGGCACGGTGTGTGTCCAGGGTGCTTGTGTATTGAGTTGTTTTTGTTGTTGTTGGTCGGCGGTAACTTACTCTCCCACACCCTCCCGGGTGCAGTACCATCAGC
>NZ_JAGPZA010000017.1:0-46373 GCF_024454095.1 Corynebacterium sp. CCUG 69979
CCGAACGCCTTGGCCTCATCTGCCAGGCGCGCAGCACCGGTGGTCATCGTTTGCTCAGAGACCAACTCGCCCGCTGCCGCACCCGCAATGACTAAAGCGGTCCCCACACCTGCTGCTGGGGAGACTGACGCTGCCGTAGCGATTTGCGCCACGTTGTGGGGCTGAACCACTTCCTTGGCCACGGTCACACCAGCGGCCAGCGCCATGCCACCAATCTGCATGCCTGCCGAGAGCAGGCGCTCTTGCATCTCGTCTTGCGGCACCTGGCGATCTGATTCAGCCGCAACACGACCAATCAAGGTCGAGTCCGCGCTGGCAGCGCGGTTGAACGTGAACCCGCCAGGACCAAACTCCACGTCGGAAGCCAACGTCTCTACCGATCCGAGCACCACCGCTGGTGCCAGCACATCGGTGACGTGACGCAAAACATGCTCCGGAGCTTTGCCCTCGGTGCCCTCAGCAGTGTTGGCCACAACGGTGCGAAGCGGAGTGTCGGCCGGCAAGGCACAAGTCGTATCACCTTCTGCACACCACGACACCGTACGATCTGCAACGCTGCCATAGTCACTGCCACCGGTTGCTTCAACATCCTCACGCACCGTGGCCACGCCTGCACCCGGGGCTTGTTCCGCGTCCCAGGTTTGCTGAGCGCCGGCAGGCGCATCCGCGCCGTTGGCCACGACGGGCTGATCCTCGGCGCGAGACGGGTCTGCAAACAGGCTCACGCCAAGCACCTTGTCTGCGGGGAAGACCTCGCCGGCGCCGATGCGCTTAGAAAGGGTCGACGCCGCATGGGCACCCTGGCCGACGCCAAGCAGCACTACCTTCGTGTTCGGGCAGGTGGTGTCGATCTCTTCGAGGACCGTTTCGACGTCCGCCATCGCCGTGCTGATGGATTCATCGTAGGCCGGAACCGTATCCGGGCCGGTCACACCAGGAAGATACGCGCGGGTATCGTCGGTGGACTCCACTTCAATGATCGTCCGACCCACGCTCGGAGCTTTCGCCGCAGACGTTGTGGTCGTCGCTGCAGTGGCCGAGGTCTGGGCGGTTGTTGACGTCTGACCTGAGGACTCCTGCGTCGACTCCTTGTCCTCTGGTTCGTCTGCGGCAGCGGACGTCGTGGTGTCTTCATCCCACGCAGACGGTTTCCACTTATCGCTGGCACTGGCCGTGGGTGTTACTTCGTCTTCAGCTTCTGCGTCTCCCCAGACGTCGGAATCCGAGTCGCTGTCTTGTTCCGACGTGGCTGAGGTAGAGGTCTTAGCCGGGGCGCTAAAGCCACCGTCAAGGTCGGCGTCGCTGGTGGAGTCGTCGTTAGCGGATGCGAGCACCGGAGCTGCCACAGTGCTCAGGAAGCCTGAGTCCGACTGACCGAGGCAGAATCATTGACGTCGTTAATGGCGATCATCTGGACCGCAGGACAGCGAGCGTCCCCAGATCGCTGCTCGGTCGTTTGCTGTTCAGTTGTTTGCTGCTCGGTCGTTTCCTTCTCCGTCGTCTGCGCGAGCGCAGCTACCGGGTTCATACCCGCGCACACGACGAGGGCGATAGTGCTGAATGAAACTACTTTGCGCTTCATTGCATTTCCTTTCTAAGATCACCGAATCTCGATGTCATCAATGAGCCATGTGCCGTCTGCGTCTTGCGTGCCCGTCACGGTCTGCTTAAAAACTTGCGATGAGTTATCTGCGTACGTCACCATCACGTCGACGTCGACGTGATCGTCTTCCACCGGCCCCATGACCGCGCACCAGGACGATCCGTCTGGTGCCCCCTCGGCAAGAATCTGCTCCCAGTCCTGATCGCGAAGCCACGAACTCTCCGTGAGGTGGTCCGTCAGGCTGGTGTCCCTGTCGTAATACTTCTCCTGCCACTGCGCCACGACCCCGCGAAGGGACGTATCAGCGGTGGATAACGTGGTCTCGTTGTCTTCCGGCTCGCACTGTCCGGCAACGGCCACCTGCTCATCTGGATTCGAGGCCGCTTCCACAGAAGCGGTCTCCTCCTCACCCTCTGCTGCCTGCGCAGCCGTGGTGTCTTCCCCACCGTCTGCTGCGACGTCACTGCTCGCGCTAGCGGTCGAGAGATACCACAGTGTCGCTACGACGATGCCCACAGCAAGGGCGAAAGCACCGACAAGGACAACAGTGTTGCGGTCGATGGTGACTGAACCTCCGCGCGCACGCTTCGGCGCACGCTTAGGCGGTTGTTCTTCTCCCTCTTCCGAAAACCGCTCCCCGTCCTCGGCGCTGGCAGGCGGTTGCTGCTCGATGTCGTCAAACCACGAACTCATAGTTCCCCTTATCGGTGCTCTACCCCACTACTGCACATCGAGCCAGGTCGTTACCTGACCGATAGCGGTCTCGCTGACCTGCTCACCGCTCGGCAGCGACTCCAGGTGCGTATTGGCTGCCGCCTGCGCCTGCTGCGCAGCCTGATCGATAGACTGGGCCACCTGCGGCGGCAGGATCTCCTCGACTGCGGCAGGTGCCTGCACCTGGAATTCGGTGTCGCCTGCTTCAACAGTGACCTGCTTTTCGACATGATCGACCGTGGCATTCACGGTCGTATCAGCTGCATTCGCGCTGAAAGTCGTGGCTTCTGGAGAAGCATCAAACTCCACCTCAGCGTTGCCGTGCTCCCCCTCAACAGATGCTCCTGCACTGATGGTCTGATCCAATGCATTGTTGATCGGCTCCGGGGTGTCCTCGTCGTCTCCGTCAGGACCATCATCCGGCACCTGCGCGGGAGCGAGGTCGGACTTTTCCTCCTCACGGGTGATAGCGGCTTCTTCCCGGGTGGCGTCCTGGCGCACATCGCCATCTGTCTCTACCGCCGAGGCCACCTCAAAGCGCGCCTTCTCGTCGGCCTGGGTCGTGCGCACCGGCTGGGCTTCGTCCTCCTGCTCGATACCCCGTGCCGACTCACGCACCGTCTGCGAGCCAGTCGTCTCGGACGCCTGCTCTGCCAGCGTCTGGCCACCAGCGGACTCTGCGGGCGGCGTCGCCTCCTGCGCAGCATTCGGTGCGGTGTCCTTATTCGACGCGTTAGAGTAGTTAGGTGCCGGTGCAGGGGCGCTTGGCTCTTGCGCGCGCACACTCGGCGTCGACGGCTTCTTCTCGGCAGCGGGCTGCGCCGGTGCAGCTGCGTTCGCATCTTCGGCCCGCACCTTCGGCACAGCGCCCTGATCCGTCACATTGGAGTAGTTAGGTGCCGGCGCAGGGGCGCTTGGCTCTTGCGCCCGCACACTCGGTGTCGACGGCGTCTTCTCGGCAGATGGCTGTGCCGCAGGCGTTTCAGGCTTTGCAGCTGCGGACGGCTTCGCTGCTGCCGAGGGCTTAGGGGCCGCGCCGTCTTTAGCAGGTTTTTGCGGTGCTTTTTCTGTCCCCGCCTGAGACGCAGGCTCTTTGCTTTCGGCGTTTTTCTTCTCTGTCCGCGCTTGCTTATCGGTGCCTGGCTGAGCGGCTGCCTTGTCTGCCGGACGCACCGTTCCCGGCTGGGCGGGCTTCTCCGCCGCTAGAACGTATCCTGGAATGACCAGCGAGGACGACACCGCCACCGCCAATGCGACCTTAACTTGCTTCTTAATGTCCATTGCCCCTCTCCTTGGTATTTTCTGCCCCGATTACTATATGGCAGATTAACTGCTCTAAGTGTTGGTCGCTTTTCGACAACAGTCAAGCTCAGAGAACAAGCACGTAACCCGCGCTTTTCTGAGCTAAACCGTTAAATATTATTTATTTATGTTCGGCGCGCATCTGCGCTGCACCCATCCACCCACTCCTTAAGGGAGCCGGCGTGTTGCCCCCAAGTTCAACGCTTGATCCGATGCCGGCCGGGCGAAGCACCACCGCCGACACCCCTCGAAGCCCGGCACCGGCGGCAAACCGAGCGCACAGTAGGCCTACCGGGCAGTCATTACAGATTTTCGCGACTAGGTTACGACGTTTGTGACGCTGACTGGTTGTTTCACCACTGACCGCGAGGCCCTACAGGCCCTCCGGCCTTACCGGGATTGAGCGTCCCGACATCGTGATCGTCCCAGTTGGCCCGCCCCGATCCGAGATCGAACAAATGTGGACGATAGCTTCCCTGGACGAGAAGACAGCAGCTCTCGCAGCTCAGGCATTCCTTAGCGCCAAGTCGATACAGACCTTCGGCCAACAGACGTAAAGTGCGTGCGGTGCATCCTGCCACCTACCGCTCCACGGCACCGCCTGCCATACTTATAGCTAAAACCACGACACGAGAAGGGTGCACCAATGATTTCCCGAGAGACAATTCGAGCGGCACACGAGGAACTTGGCCGGCCTACAGACAATGACACGATTCATGCCGCCTTTGAAGACGCAAACGAAGCAGCCTGCGAGCGCTGCGACGACCACTACTTTCGGTTGACCGCGCAGTGGCGCAAAGAGAATGGCACGTCCCTCATACCGGGCGAGATCATTGGCCGCTGCCATGCCCAAGCTATGCGCTTGGCGGAAGAGGAGATCTTGGAGGAGTGGTACAACGAGCCGATCCGGGCTCTGATCGACCGTAAGGTCGAGGCTGGGGAAGACGGCTGGTAGCTATTCACTCACACGACGGTACGGCTCTACGATTCGCCGTGGAGCCATATTTCTTTCCTGCAGCGCTCCGATTCAGCATTGTCTCCACAACCTAAGATAATCCAAAGTTTTTCGTAAGATAGTCGTTAGATTTTGTACCGATCGCACCGGTTTAGGAGATTCTCGTGGCCAAGAAACGCAAGCAGAAGCGAAACGACAATCAGATGCAGCTGTTCGAAATTCTCGCCGATTCTTCCGGTGAGATTCCACGATCCACACCGCAGCAGTCGGCCACATCTCCAACATTCCAACCCGATACCGGCCAATCCTGGGAGACCATACCGGATCAACCGCAGGGCAGCGGCGACAACGACACCTCCGCTCCATCAAATAGCGAGCATCAATCAGACCGTGCGGCTGCCGCCTTCGACCCTGGGATGCGTCTGGCGATGCCACGCACACCGCGCGCTCGCGCTGAGGCCAACATCGCGGCTCTAGAGACGCTGAACACGTTAGAACGCGAGAATCGCTTCGCCACTACCGAAGAACAGCACGTGCTTGCTCGCTACTCGTCGTGGGGCGCGGCGTCAGCTGTATTCAATCGCCAAGACACCTCGTTTGCAGACCTGCGGGAGCGCCTTGCCGCGGCGACAACTGACGAGCAATACCGCCGCATGGAAGAGTCCACGCTCACGGCATTTTTCACCGGTGAGGACGTGATCCGCCCGCTGTGGGGAGCACTTAGCGCCGCCGGATACGAAACTGGCCCCGTGCTCGAACCCGGCTCGGGCACGGGCAACTTTCTTGGCCATGCACCCGACACGGCGAATGCCGTAGGGGTGGAAATCGACCCCACCGCAGCACGGATCGCTCAGCACCTCTACCCGGAGGCTCAGATCATCAACACTGGGTTCGAGAAGTTTCAGCCCCGCGACAACAGCTTCGCAGCTGCCATTGGAAACGTGCCTTTCGGCGACTTTCAACTGTTCGACCCCCAGCACAACCCCCAGTCACACTCGATCCACAACCACTTCATCATTAAGTCCATCAACCTTGTTCAGCCTGGCGGGTATGTCGCACTGGTGACAAGCTCTTACACCGCTGATTCGCTGTCCTCGGCAGCACGTCAAGACATGATCGCTCGCGCCGATTTGGTCACAGCCGCCCGTCTACCCGCAGGCACTTTCTCCTCCGTCGCAGGCACAGAGGTAGGCACTGATGTCCTAGTGTTCCGCAAGCGGGAAGCAGGGAAGGAGCCAAGCGCTCTGAGCGAGCGCTTCATCGAAACAGACCGGTTCGAGGTCACCGGCAGCGACCCCTTAAGGGTCAACGGTGTCTTCGCCGACAACCCTGATGCCATCCTTGGCACACCGTCCGTGGGCCAAGACCGCTTTGGCAACCCTTTCCTTAAGGTCACCGCGCGCGACGGGGAGTCCCTGGAACAGCGCCTTGAAGCTCACCTGGCCCACGCCGTCGCCGTGGCTGTGGCCGAGCATGGGCGCATGCTGTCCGGAGAAACCACCGTCGATGAGATCGTGGAATCGGCAGAAGATCGAGAAGAAGTCCTCCCGGGAACTATCCGCTACACCCGCGACAACGGATCTATCTCTTTCCAGAAGTTTGATTCTGGCGAGTGGGTAGATCTCACACGGCCCCGAGGTGTGGACGCCACCGAGTGGGCTGCACTCTTGGATATGCGCGACGCCGTAGTTTCGCTCTATGATGCCTATGCCCAGGGCGCCGACCCCACTGCCCTGCAAGACACGTTCAACGCACAGTATGACGCCTATCTGGCGACCTACGGCCCGATGAACCGCTTCAAAGATGCTCCGCCGAAGTCGCCCTCGGCTACCCAGCAAGAAACGCGCTACAGGCAACTCGTAGCCGAATGGCGCGCCGACACTGGCGAACCAGCGAACGTCGACCCCCCACTCGATACCGAACTCCAGCTGCGCGAGCAGTCCGCAGCACCGATTGCTCCTGATCGGAAACTACGACCCCACATCGGTGCGCTTCGTCAAGACCCGCACATGCAGACGCTTCTGGCTAGTGAAATCTTTGACGAGAGCACGCTAGAACACCACAAGGGCCGCATTTTTACAGGTAATCCCGTTCCTCCACCGCACGTTGTCGATCACGTAGACAGCATCGCAGACGGAGTTAACGTCAGCCTGCACCGTTTCGGTGTCATTGACCCGGTGTTCATCGCGGAGCTGAGCAACAATACTGCCGAAGACGTCGAAGAGATTCTGGTCAGCGAAGGCCACGCGTTCCGCGACCCGGCCAACCCCAATACGTTCATTCGTTCGGAGTTGTACCTTTCTGGCGTAGTCAAGGACAAGCTGGCCGACGCCATGCACGTCGCCAGAAACGATGAACGGTTCAAAGCCAATGTCGAAGCACTCACCGAAGTTCTCCCGAAACGCATCTCTGAGGGCATTGACATTCGCCCTGGCGCAACCTGGATTGATCAGTCGTTTTATCGGCAGTTCATCACCGACACGTTTGGCATCCCCGACAACCGCTTCGACCTTCAGCATTTCAACGATCAGTGGACAATTGAGGTAGATCGCGACTGGTGGGCGGACAACGGCGCCGCTGCCGATGCCAAGTACGGCGTTGTCGCAGCCTACAACGTCGATAGGAACCCCAACTACAACTTCCAAGCCCAAAATCCCATTGCCCACCAGTTCCGCAACCAGGGTGCGGCCACCACCCGCAACGACGGGACCGTCTTTTCAGCCGTTGACATGTTCCAAGCCGTGCTCAATGTGTCGTCTCCCACCGTGAACTACTCCAAGGAATGGCGGGACGCATACCCCGAAAGCCCCACCGTTCACAAAGAGGCTACGGACTTTGCGCAGCGCCGATCAACAGTCCTGCGTCAAGACTTCGCGAGCTGGGTTAGCGCTGACGAGACACGCTGGAACGCCATCGTCGACGCCTACAACGACAGGTTCAATTCCTATGTCCCCACCAAGTGGCGACCGCGTACGACAGACGTTCCTGGGCTCGGTGAGAACTTCAAACCATACTCCTACCAGCTCTCCGCCGTTGAGCGCATGATCAACGAGCCTGCCGTCTTGCTCAACCACACAGTCGGCGCAGGAAAAACGGGCACGTTCCTCATGGGCGCCGCCGAGCTGAAGCGGCTCGGCAGAATTTCGCAACCGTGGCTTGTCGTCCCGAACCACCTGGCCGAGCAGATCGCCAAAGAAGCCAACGAATGGTATCCCGGTGCCAAGGTGCTCAGCGGGGCAGGGCTGAAAAGCCCGGAGGAACGACGCCAGTTCATTGCACAAAGCGCATCCGCGGAGTGGGACTTCGTTGTCGTTCCTGAGTCGGTCTTCACCAAGATTCCCGTCTCGAAAGAACGCGAACTGGAATACCTCAACACCCAACTCAATGAACTCAAAGCCGATCTCGAGGCCGTCCAAACCAGCAGTGACGGCAAGGCAGCAACGGTCAAGCAGATACAGCGCACCCTCAAAGCACACGAAGCACGCATCGAAAAGGTGATCGCTCGACCCCGTGATGTGGGCATGGAGTTTGAATCGACTCGCTGTGATTACCTCATCGTGGATGAAGCCCACCACTATAAGAATAGGTTCCGTTCCTCGCGGATCGAAGACATTTCCCACCCTGGTTCGGTGCGCGCTGCCGACTTGGACTTGAAATTGCAACTGCTGCGGGAGCGCACCGAAAGAAACGACGGCCACAACAATCCCGTCGTCACCTTTGCCACGGGTACGCCGCTGGCAAACAACCTGGCGGAGATCTGGGTTATGGCCCAGTATCTCCGTCCTGATCTGCTTGCGCGCGCAAACGTCAACGGCATTAACGCCTGGGCCGCAACCTTTACCGACCAGATCACGATGGCCGAAGTACCACCACAAGGTATTGGCCTGCGCTCGAAAACCCGCACGGCCAAGTTCATTAACGTCGGCGACCTCGTCACACTCGTCGAGCCGTTCATGGACGTTGTCACCCGAGAACAAATCGAAGTGCCCCTGCCTACGCGCTCCACCGGAGACAACAACCGAGTCATCGAGTTCGACCTCGGCCAAGAAGAACGCGATTTCATCCAGGACATCTCCGATCGCGCAGACATTGACTGGGCATCCGTTGTGCCCGACGGCAACCCGGCCGCAATTGACCTGGCACTCAAGCAGTTGTCGGACGGCCAGAAAGTCTCGATGGACCCGCGCCTTGTCAACCTCGACTACGAGGGTTTTTCCCCGCGCGTCGTCGCCGTAGCCGACGAACTGACCCGCATTTGGAACGAGACGAAAGACAACGTCTACACCGACAAACACGGCAACGAATCCCCCGAGCGAGGGGGATTGCAGATCGTTTTCCTCGATCAAGCGACGCCCAAAGGTGACGGCTCCTTCAACCTCTACGATGAGATTCGCGCCGCTTGCGCCGAGCGCGGAATGGACCCAGGCCGCATCGAGTTCATCCATGACCACAACGATTCCCGCGATTCACTCTTCGAGCGTTGCCGCAACGGACAGGTCGACGTAATCATCGGCTCGACTCCCAAATTAGGAACCGGCGCAAACATCCAGACCCGGGCTGTCGCGCTCCACCACGTCGACGTTCCCTGGCGACCAGCCGACCTCGAACAACGCGAAGGCCGCATCATCCGCCAAGGCAACCAGAACCCCGAGGTCGAGATCTGCAACTACATCGCACGAGGCTCCACTGACGCGGTGCGCTGGCAGACCATCCTGCGCAAACTGCAAACAATCAACCAATTCCTCAATGCGGATCGCACCATGCGCTCGATGGACCCGTTGGAATCATCCAGTGAGGAAATCGCCGCCCAGAACCGTGCCGCCGCAACAGGCGACCCGCGGTACTTTGATTTGATGGCCCTCAATAGAGAGGTGGACGACCTAGCGGGCCGCTATGAAGAGTGGAAAGCTTCGCGGGAATCTACCGAGCTCACCCGCCACCACTACGAAACCGTGATCAACAAGTTCGAGCGGTTCCTAGACCAAGCAGGCCCGCTAGTTGAACAGGCGCACACGTGGTCGGAAAGCGAGGACAAATCGTGGACCCTACCTGGCCAACCTCCAACAAGCGACCGCGCCGAGGCCACCGGCAAAATGGTCTCTACCTTGCGGGATGTGCTGGCCTCTCACGACTCAACCACGCAAGTTCCGCTTGTCAGCATCGCCGGAATCGAGTTCCAGGCTACCTACACACCTTTGAACTCATCGGCGTCGATCACTCCGGCCAACCTGAAAGTTCCAACCGAAGCCCTGGCACAAAGACTCTCTATTTCCACCAGTGATCTCGGCCTACCCACCTTTGACGGCCCCCCTAATTCTGGCGAGTATGGCGCGATGAGGCGTGTCGAAAACTTCGTGAAAAACCTGCCTCATCTGGTAGATACAGTCGACGAGCAACTCACAAAGACCCGTATCAAGGCCAGCCAGCTCGCATCCCCCGAAGACGAAGCCACATTTCTTCACGCGGACCGGTTACGAGAAATTACTGCACGGCGAGACCTATTGGAAGACACGTTGTCTAAGATTGACCAATCGGCGGCAGCCCAGCAAGAGCGCCAGCAACGAGCCTCGCGCTACGCCGAATTAGGGCGGGAGGTTGGTTGGTCACTGCGGCTGAACCCGACCAAGGCGTATGCCGAGGAAGTCGAAGGCACCACCCCAAGTGAACTTGTGCGCAGTGTCAAGGTCCAGGAGCTCGACATGAGGTTGCATAACGAGTCGATTGGCGCAGTGGATTACGTCAAACGCAAAGCAGAACTCAACGGCACCTCAATCACTGACCCAGCTAACCGTCCGGCGCCCGAGCAGATCACAGCCCCGGAGCGACTAGCACTCCAATCGTTCTTGTCAGAGTTTCAAGACGCGTCAGTGACCGAGCACGAAACACATAACGACCATCTCCAGAAAGAAACCGACACCCCCGAGTTATAAACCCGCCGACCTCAAGCATCCGTGCACCTGGCGAATTCGAGCACATTGTCGGACGCTGTTGAACTGCTAGCCGTCCTGGGACGTTGGGGATAATCCCGGTTTCCGCCGCGTCCGAAGGCCTGACGCTGAGCATCTCTACTCGGCTAGGCCTTCGCCTTGTCGCAAACACCCCTCCTAACGCCTAACAGCGCTGCGGCTTGTCAACAAGATCGCTCTCTTGCTCAAACCGCTAGCCAACAAATCGGTTCATGCTATGTGCCCCAGGCCCCCTCGCGCCACTTGAGCACAGAATCATGCGAGCGCCAGGCGGATGGCATTGCTGCCGCCAAAAGCCCTGGGGGACTATTAACGTAAAGCAATCTTGACGGCCGCGCGAATAAGCCAAGCCCGCGATACGGTAGTGACGTACCCTGAACCAGTTGTCGCTCGCTGCTTCGAGTCAGACGGTAGCGTTTTGCACTAATAGCTCGTCCATCGGGGCGGTGCGACGAACCAAATGCAAGAGCCCGGTCACCGCCGGGCAAAGGACGAGAGGTCATGTTCACCACCGCCAACATCGCCACCGCCATATTCGTACTTGCAGCGCTTGGGATTGTCCGCAAACAAGTACAGGCCAACGGCCTTTTCGCTGGTCTTATATTCAGTGTCATGCCGATTATCGGCCTGCTAGTTGCGTTCGCGATTATCTTCCTTTTCGGGACCGCCCTGTCGCTAGCAGCCAACGAGTTCGCGGACCAGGAAGAAAAGCCAAACGTGGACCAGGGCACCTTTTACGACAACCCTGGTGATGCCCTCAACTCACAGCAGCCAATGGGCGGCGCTTCGACACCTTAGCCGCGCCCTACGGCCCTGCGTATTGCCCCACACCCGTGTGTACGGCTCGCCGCAATACCCTCAAGTGGCTGCCCCGATAGCAGGACAGTTAGTAGAAATTGGCGTTCACTGAGGGGTCATGATCGTGCCAACCGTGCTTCTGGACGCTATCTGCTAGTGCCCGCGCGGCTGGTCGATCGCCTTGCCGTCCTCGAAGTACGGGCGAACGTGGTTGTCGAAGACGGACAGGGCCGCTCCGATCGCCATGTGCATGTCCAGGTACTGGTACGTGCCTAGGCGGCCACCGAAGAGGACCTTGTTGTCGCGGGATTCGGCGGCAGCGAGACGTCGATAAGCTTCGAGCTTGGCGCGGTCATCGGGCGTGTTGATCGGGTAGTACACCTCGTCGTCGTCCTCTGCGAAGCGGGAGTACTCCTTCACAATCACCGTCCGGTCCTCCGGGTAGGAGGACCGCTCCGGGTGGAAGTGGCGGAACTCGTGGATGCGGGTGTAGGGGACATCGGCGTCGTTGTAGTTCATCACCGGGGTGCCCTGGAAGTCGCCCGTTTCCAGCACTTCCTGCTCGAAGTCGAGGGTGCGCCAGCCGAGACGGCCTTCGGCGTAGTCGAAGTAGCGGTCCAAAGGTCCCGTGTAGACGACCGGCGCGTCCGGGGACTCGGCGCGGACCTGCTCGCGGACATCAAACCAGTCGGTGTTCAGCTGCACGTCAATGAGGTCGGACGACGCCATGTTTTCAAGCCAGGCGGCGTAACCGTCGACGGGCAGGCCCTCGTACTTGTCGTTGAAGTAGCGGTTGTTGAAGGTGTAGCGCACGGGTAGGCGGGAGATGATCTCCGGCGGCAAATCGGTGGGGTCGGTTTGCCACTGTTTGGCGGTGTAGTGCTTGACAAATGCGTCGTAAAGCGGCTTGCCGATGAGCGCAATACCGCGCTCTTCCAGGTTCGTCGCGGCTGCGGGGTCGAGCCCTTCGCGCTGCTCCTCGATGAGTTCGCGCGCTTCATCCGGGCTGTAGTAGCGCCCGAAGAACTGGTTGATCAGACCCAAACCCATGGGGAACTGGTACGCAGTGCCGTCGTGCATGGCGAAGACGCGGTGCTGGTAATCCGTGAAATCGGTGAAACGGTTGACGTACTCCCATACGCGGTCGTTGGAGGTGTGGAACAGGTGAGCACCGTATTTGTGCACCTCAATGCCGGTTTCCGGTTCCGGCTCGCTGTAGGCGTTGCCGCCGATATGTTCACGCTTTTCGACGACTAACACACGCTTTCCCAGCTCAGACGCTGCCTGTTCGGCGATAGTGAGGCCGAAGAATCCGGATCCGACGACGATGAGGTCATAAGTCATGCGTTCCAGCGTAGTGGGGTCGGAGCGCCACGGCAGGGACAGACGCGACACGCCGAAAATTCACAATGTCACCAGTTGTCACACGAGTCACTTAAACTTCGTTGTGATCTAGATTAGTCACAGCTGTCACAATTAACTCAGGAGCGATCACCGTGAAAGCACGTACACGTTTGAACCCGTCTTCCCGCAGGAAGACGCCGGTCATCGCCGCCGTCACCTCCGTAGCCCTTGTTGCCGCTGGTGTTTACGGCGGGAACGAGATTCTCAAGACCCAGGATGCCGCCGGTGCACAGATCGAGGTGACCACCTCGCAGGCATCGCTTTCCGACGCTGAGAATGTCGTCGTCGACGACCCAGCCGTCGCAACGCAGGGCGCAGAAGGCGACGCCGCCCGCACAGTCAAGGAGTTCACCCGCGACGAGGAGTTCTCCGTGTTCGGCCTACAGTGGGAAGGCGACCGCGACATTGTCGCCTTCGTCCGCGCCGAGCGTGCCGACGGCTCCTGGTCCGAGTGGTACCCGATGGACCTGCTGTCCACCCCTGAGGACGCCACCCACCAGGGCACCGAGCCGATCTACGTCGAGCCGACCAAGAAGGTGCAGGTCTCCACGGCCAACGTGGACCTCATCGAGAACGGCGACCTGAACATTGGCGGAACCGAAGTCACCGACCAGGACGACATTCCTGACGTTCCGCTTCCTGACGATGCGCTTCCCGACTCTGACCCGGTCGACCTCCCCGACGTGCCCGACGCCGACTCCCCCGCTGTCATGGGCGACGCACCGGCGCTGCCGACCAACTACGGTGACATCGCACCGGTGGCGGACATCGAGGAGCTCAGCGAAGAAGGCGCCGAAGAGCACGGCGATGAAGACCCCGCCGAGGCTCCGGCCGAGGCTGCTCCGGTGACCACCGCCAGCGACCTCGAGGCCGTCTTCATCGACGGCGGCGAGGGCACTGTCGATGGTGCGATCGCCCCGGCCCAGTACAACAGTAACGGTATGCCCAAGGTGATCACCCGCGCCTCCTGGGGTGCGAAGAACGCCACCGGCACGAGCTACACCGAGCCGACCAAGGCCGTCACGGTGCACCACACTGCTGGCTCCAACAACTACACCGCAGCTCAGGCACCGGGCATCATGCGCTCGATGCAGGCCTACCACCAGGGCCTGGGCTGGCAGGATCTGGGCTACAACGCCGTGGTGGACAAGTACGGCAACATCTACGAGGGCCGCGCAGGCGGCCTGGACCGCGGCCCGCAGGGCGCGCACGTCGGCGGCTTCAACTCCAACACCTGGGGTGTGTCCATGATGGGCGACTACTCCAAGACAGCCCCGACCCCGCAAGCGCTCAAGGCCATGGGCGACATCATCGGTTGGAAGGCCGCAAGCTCGAACTTCGACCCGACCGGCACCGTCTACCTGCGCTCCGATTACTCCTTCCGCGGCACCAAGTTCCCGAAGGGCTCCGGCGCGAACTTCCCGGCCATCAACGCCCACCGCGACTTCCACTACAACGACTGCCCGGGCGACATGCTCTACTCCCAGCTGGGTACTGTCCGCAGCCAGGCGAAGACCAAGTACAACGAGATCAAGGGCGGCGGTGCAGCACCGGCACCGAAGCCCGCGCCGAAGCCGAGCAACGGCAACAACGGAAACACCGGCAACTCCGGCACGGTCAAGGACTCGAACGGTACGGAGACCAACATCAACAACGCGGCCAACCTGTCCAGCGACATCTCCTTCGAGGACATCCTCAGTGGTGACCCGGCAGCAATCGCCGCGGCCGTGGGCTCTGTCGCCGGCGCTGTGCTCCTCTTCATCGCAGGCAAAGACCTGATTCCGGAGGAAGTCTCGAATGTGGCCAACATTGAGGTCCTGCCGGGCATGACGCTGTCCAGCCTGCGCCCGCACATTGGCAAGATCGTCGAGATGTCCGGCAGCGAGGATATTCAGGACACCTGGCGCAAGGTCGATCCGATCCTCGGCCAGCTCGACGGAGTGGTCAAGGGTGTCGGCGGCGACGAGTACGCCTTCTTCGAAAACGGCGTCGAGGCGCTCTCCTCCGACGGCAGCAGCGTGGTCATGCCCGAGAAGATCGCCGACGCCTGGCTCAAGCAGGGCATGGACCTCGGCCCGCTGGGCAAGCCCGTCAAGAGCGACGAAGCAGCCTCCGGCGGTGACGTCCGCGTCGACTTCGAACGCGGCAAGATCACCTACAACGTGCAGACCAACAAGCTGGACGTCACTATCGACGAGCGCTAACCGCTAAGGCGCCAAGTCCAGGGAGCGGGAAACCGCTTCCTCCCATTGCGAAACGAGCCGGTCCCGGTCGGGGCCGGCCATTTCGTTTTCCCAGGTGGTGTCCCCGCCGAGGCTCAAGGGGTCGTCGATAAGCCCAGCGCCAAAACCCGCTGCACTGGCTGCGCCCATGACTGTCGTCTCCATGTTGTCTGGGCGGACCACCGTGGAATTGAGCATGTCGGCTTGCATTTGCATGAGCAGGTCGTTGGCGGTCATGCCGCCGTCGACACGCAATGCGTCGATGCTGATGCCGGAATCTTTCTCCATCGCGTTGACCACCTCGAGCGTTTGCAGGCAGGTCGCGTCGAGGGCGGCGCGCGCAATGTGGCGGCGGTCGATGTAGCGGGTGATGCCGGTGATCACGCCGCGCGCGTCCGGGCGCCACCGCGGGGCGAACAAGCCGGAAAACGCCGGAACGATCACCACGCCCGCGGAATCGCCGACCTGGCTGGCGAGCGTCTCCGACTCGGCGGCGGAAGACAGGATGCCCATCTGGTCGCGCAGCCACTGGATCAGTGAGCCGCCAACCGCAACTGACCCCTCCAGCGCATAGACCGGCTTCTTGCCGTCCTGCTGGTAGGCGACGGTGGTCAGCAGGCCGTGATCCGAAAACTGCGGCTCCTCACCGGTGTTGAGCAGCATGAACAGGCCGGTACCGTAGGTCATCTTCGCGTCGCCCTGCTCGAGGCAGCCCTGGCCGAACAACGCGGCCTGCTGGTCGCCGAGCACACCCGTGATCGGCACGTCGCGGCTGCCCTTGCGTCGGCGCATGGTGCCGAAAGAACCGAAGCTCGGCCTGATCTCCGGCAGGATCTTGCGCGGGACACCGATCTCTTCACAGAGCGAGTCGTCCCAGTCGAGGGTCTC
The DNA here is from genome assembly GCF_024454095.1 of Corynebacterium sp. CCUG 69979. Taxonomy (NCBI): domain Bacteria; kingdom Bacillati; phylum Actinomycetota; class Actinomycetes; order Mycobacteriales; family Corynebacteriaceae; genus Corynebacterium; species Corynebacterium sp. CCUG 69979. The sequence continues at coordinate 15,853 of NZ_JAGPZA010000017.1, forward strand.
CAGATCCATGAGCAGCGTGCGCGATGCATTCGTCACATCGGTCACATGCTGGGCACCGCCACGGCCGAAGACCGAGCGCTTCCCGCGCGCGCCGCCGGTGAGATTCCAGATCAGCCACGTATCGACGGTTCCCGCCAACAACTCCCCCTTCTCCGCCCGCTCCCGAGCACCCTCGACGTTATCCAGGATCCACGCCCACTTCGGACCCGCCGGATACGAGTTGGCCAACAGGCCCGTCTTCCGCAGGTAGCGGTCCTTCTCTCCCTCCCCGACACGCTCGGTACGGGTATCTTGCCAGACAATCGCGTTGTAGACGGGCCTGCCTGTGGCTTTGTCCCAGACCACGGCTGTTTCCCGCTGGTTCGTCAGGCCGACGGCGCTGATGTCTTCGAGCTCCAAGTCAGCGTCGACAAGCGCCTCGGACAGCGCGCGACGAGTATTGCGCCAAATCTCCCGCGGATCGTGCTCCACCCAGCCCTCACGCGGCATGATCTGCTCATGCTCGAACTGCGCCGTCCCCGCCACCTCACCATCGGTGGTGGTGATGTAGCAGCGTGTCGACGTCGTCCCCTGGTCGATGGCAGCGATGTACATGGGGGCTATTAAACCTTATGGGCTTGGGGGTCGCGCCGGTGCCTAGCGGCGTCGGAATACTGCTCGCGGTTTTCCGGAATACTGCTCATGCGAAGCTGCAGGTCAAAAGGATGCATTCTTGCTTATAACCTCGAGCAGTATTCTAAGGCCTGAATGCTCACTGCAGTGCGCACGGTGATGCTGCGCTGCCAGGTCCAGCTGGTTCATGATGGACACAGGAAACCCCGGGGGGATCATGGACAAGCAGGCAGAACTCGAACTGATACGGGAATCAATCCGGCACTGTAGGTCAGCGGTAGTCACAGGTCCTGCGGCTGCGCGCCTTATGGGTGTGAACACTCTGACTTGGGTGAGGAAGACAGATGTCCTCCTCCGCAATGGTGCGAAACCCCGGGCCAAAATGAAAGGGCAGCTTGTGTACCGCAGTGCCATCCTCAAGCCCCACGAGATCCGAGAGATCAACGGGGTTGCAGTAGTGAGGCCAGTGAGAATGCTCCTCGATACACTGCGCTACCACGGACGTCTCGAATGCCTCGTAGCCTTGGAATCTTTGCGGAACAAGTGGCCTGACAGGTTCACACAGGCCCTTCTTCTGGAGTCGTGTGAAACTCTTCCCCGCGCAAAGGGGGCCAAGGACCTGCGTGAACTCATTGAATATTCCGCCGACACCAGCGAAAGTCCCCTTGAAACCGTCGCGCGCGATCGGTTGCTGCAGCTTCCCGAAGTGGTCACGCTCGAACCACAGGCAGAGATCGCCTACCGAGGCGATTATGGGGAACTATGCCTCTCACGGGTGGACTTCTTAATCAACGGATTCCTCGTCGCAGAGGTGGACGGGGCAGCAAAATACTCCGGCATATACGGGGATCCACGAAAGGTGATTACCCGGGAGAAGACGCGAGAGAACGGCATTCAAGCCGAGGGCTTCCCGATCGTGCGGGGAGATTGGACATCAGTCATGGAAGGCATCTTCGCCAACAGAGTTGCACAGATCGTGCGCGCAGAAGAGAACAGGAAGTACTCCATGTACCGGAGAGGTGCCTAGCGGCGCTGGAATACTACTGGGCAGTTTCCGGAATACTGCTCGTAGAAAACACCAGGTCAAAAGCGTGCAGTAAAGCTTATATGCTCGAGTAGTATTCCAGGCCAGCAAGGCAGGGCCCAGCAAGGCAAGCGCCAGCGAGCGGGCGGGCGGGTCGGGCTGGCCGGACTGCAGCGAGCTAGAACCACCGCTCCAGCACCCGGGCCACCCCGAAGTCATCATTCGAGGTGGTGACAAAGTCAGCGGCATCGTGAACGATCGGGGCCGCATCTGCCATCGCCACTCCCATTCCGGCCCAGGCGAGCATCTCAATGTCGTTGGGCATATCGCCGAAAGTGAGCACCTGTTTCTGATGCACGCCGTAGTGGGCGGCCAGGGTGGACACGCCGGTGGCTTTATTGATGCCGGGGGCGGAGATCTCGATCAAGCCATCGTTCATGGAGTAGGTGACGTGGGCGTCGGCAGGGTCGATGAGCGGAGCGACAACGTCGAAAAGCTCGGCGGAATTCATGTCAGCGCGCCGGACAAGGATCTTCGCGGCGGGCACCGAGGTCAGCTCGTCGACGTCGACCACGCCGTACCCGATGTCCCACAGGTCTGGGCTGTACCCGGGGGTGATCAGGAAGCATTCGTCCTCGGGGTCGAAGGCGGAAGATCCGACACGCTCGACGCCGAAACCGTACTCAGAGGGCGAAGCCGGCCCGAAGACCTCCTGCACCGCGGAGGCAATGTCGCGCAGGGTGTCGGGCTGCAGTTCGTGGCGCGCCAGGACTTCATCGCGGGCAGGGTCGTACAGCACGGCACCGTTGGCGCACACGCTCAACGGGGTGAACGGTAGCTGGTCGAGGACGGGGGTGAGCCAGCGGTGGGGGCGGCCCGTCGCTAAGCACACGTGCGTTCCGCTGCGGACTGCGCGCGCCAGCTTATCCCGCAGGCGGGGGCTGACGCGGCCGTTGCTGTCCAGCAGTGTGCCGTCAATGTCGCTGACGATGAGCCGTGGTGCCACTACTTCTTGCCCCTCTTCCTGGCGCGCTCGGCCTTCTCCTGCTCCTTGATCACGCGGGCCTCCTCGAACGTCGGCGCGGAGCCGCCCATGGAGGCCGGCATCCAGTCCAGGCCGGGCGGGAAAGGTCCGAAACGGTCGTTGTACTGGGCGCGGGAGGCGTCGAGAAGCTCCTGCGTTGCGTCTTTGAGCCGCTGCGTGACCTCCTCTGCCGTGCCATCAGTGGAGATAGCGGGGCCGATGTTGATGACAATCGGGTAGTGGTTACGGCCCAGGTTCGGCTTGCGGCCCTTCGTCCAGAAGCGCTGCGTGCCCCAAGAGGCGACGGGGATGAGCGGCGCACCGGACTGCTGCGCAATGCGGGCGGCACCGGTCTTGAAGTCCGACAGTTCGAAAGACGGCGAGAGCGTGCCGTCGGGAAAAATGCCCACGACCTCGCCCTCTTCAAGCCGCTCAACGGCGGTGACGATGCTGTCCGCGCCGAGGGACCGGTCGACTTCGATGTGGCGCACAGAGCGGCAGACCGGGCCGAGCAACCAGTGGTCGAACAGCTCCTTCTTGGCCATGTAGCGCGTCGGGCGGCGGCCGCGGAGCATGCCCGGCAAAGCGCCGGCGATGAAGTCGTAGTAGCCGATGTGGTTCGTCGCAACAAGTGCCGGCCCCTCAACCGGAACGTTCTCCAGGCCATGCACGAAGATCTTCACTCCCTGCGCACGAAGCAGAGGGATCATCGTGTTCCTGATCGCCTGATACATCCGCTCGCGCTTCCAACCGGGCTGGATGGGCACCACCGGAACGTCGGCCGGGATGTAGAAAATCCCGTTCTCAACGCGGTAGTCAGGCTCGTTCACTTCCTCGCCTCCCGTGCAGCTTTCTTGGCGGCCCGCTCGCGCTCCAGGATCTGGTTCGCCTCCTCCAGCGTCGGGGCACTGCCGCCAAGGGAGGCCGGCATCCAGTCCAGACCGTCCTCGAACGGCCCGTACTTCTCGGCGTACTTTTCCCGCAGTTCTTCGAGCTGCGCCTGCATTGCGTCCTTGACCCGGCGCGTGTCTTCCTCCGCGTTGCCGGTCGCCCAGATGGGTTCGCCGTAGGAGACGAACACCGGTGTCTTGGAGCGGCCAAGGTTCTTCTTCAGGTCCTTGGTCAGGATGCGCTGCGAGCCCCAAATCACTGTCGGGATCATGGGCACCCCAGCTTCGTGCGCGATGCGCGCGGCACCCGTCTTGAACTCGGCGAGTTCAAACGACCGCGAGATCGTCGACTCCGGGAAGATGCCCACGAGTCCGCCGTCAGCAAGCCACTTTGTGGCCTCGCTAATCGACGCCGCACCCGCCGCACGGTCCACCGGCACATGCTTCATCCCGCGCATCAAGGACCCGACGACGCGCATGTCGAAGACCTCTTTCTTCGCCATGAAGCGCACCAGCCGCTTGCCCTGCAGGTGCGGGCCGATGCCGGCAATGATGAAGTCGTAGAACCCCGTGTGGTTGATCACGTACAGGGCGCCCGACTCGGTCGGGTTGTTCTCCACGCCGAAGATGGTGAAACGCAGCCCTTGGGCGCGCATGATCCCTTTGAAACCGGAGATAATGGCCTGATAAAACCGCTCGCGGGATTCTTTCGGGTGCGGGGCGGGTGGGGTGAAGTCGCTGCTTGCGACGTCGAAAAGCGTCATGGCGTGAGCACCTCTTTCCCGACCCACGGGCGCAACGCCTCCGGCACGACAACCGATCCGTCTGCCTGCTGATTGTTCTCCAGGATGGCCACGAGCCAGCGCGTGGTGGCCAGCGTGCCGTTGAGCGTCGCCGCGGTCTGGGTCTTGCCGCTCTCATCGCGGTAGCGCGTGTTCAGGCGGCGGCCCTGGAAGGTGGTGCAGTTCGACGTCGACGTCAGCTCGCGATAGGTGTCCTGCGACGGCACCCACGCCTCCGTGTCGAACTTGCGGGCGGCGGAAGCACCGAGGTCGCCGGCTGCAACGTCGATAATGCGGTACGGCACCTCAACCGCCGCGAGCATTTCGCGCTCGAGTCCCAGCAGCTTCTGGTGCATCTCCTCGGCGTCCTCGGGCTTGCAGTAAACGAACATCTCCAGTTTGTCGAACTGGTGGACGCGCAAAATTCCCTTGGTGTCCTTGCCGTAGGAGCCCGCTTCACGACGGAAACAGCTCGACCACCCCGCGTACAGCAACGGCCCATCGGACAGATCGATGATCTCGTCGCGGTGGTAGCCGGCCAGAGCGACCTCAGAGGTGCCCACGAGGTAGAGGTCATCGCGCTCGAGGTAATAAATCTCCTCGTCATGGGCGTCGAGGAAGCCGGTGCCCGCCATGATCTCCGGGCGGACCAGTACCGGCGGCACCATGACCTTGAAACCGGCCTCGCGCGCTTTCTGCGCAGCCAGCATGAGCATGCCGAGTTGCATCCACGCGCCGTCGCCGACGAGGTAGTAGAAGCGGGCGCCGCCGACCTTGGTGCCGCGCTTCATGTCGATGATCCCCAGGGCTTCGCCCAGATCCAGGTGGTCCTGCACCTCAAAGTCGAACTCCGGCAGCTCGCCGACATGCTCGAGCACCTCGAAGTCCTCTTCGCCGCCCGCGGGAGCGCCCTCGATGACGTTGGAGATGGCGTATTGCAGCTTGACGACGTTCTCCTCCGCCGTCTTCTGCACCTCCTCGGCCTCTTTGACCTTCGTCTTCAGCTCGTTGGAGCCCTCCAGCAACGCGGGCCGTTCCTCCGGCGAGGCCTGGCCGATCTTCTTGCCAAAGGCTTTCTGCTCCGCCCGCAAGGAATCTGCCGTAGCGATCGCTCCGCGACGCTTCTCATCCGCCGCCAGGAGGGCGTCTACTAGCCCCGGATCCTCACCGCGGGCGTGCTGGGAGGCACGGACGACATCGGGATTTTCACGCAGAAACTTCAGATCAATCACGGTTATAACACTACCGTCAGGCATGATAGTGGGTATGGCTGCACGAAAATCCGCTTTGACCCCGGCCGCGTTGCGCACCATTTTGGTGGCCACGCTCGCGGGCTCGCTAGGCATGGGCACCTACGCCGCCGCGACCGGATTCGATGTTGCGGCAGGCAACGGCAACGGAAACGGCACCTCCCAGACGTCGTCCACGTCGAAGAAGGGCGATGACACCGAAGCCTTCACCGCCGCCGACCAAGGCGCCTGCCTGACGTGGGAGTCCCAAGAGGACGGCTCCATCTCCGGTTTCACCGAAACGCCCTGCGACAATGAGCACCGCTTCGAGGTCACTGCCCGCGAAGACCTGAACACCTACCCCACGCAGGAATTCGGTCCGGACGCGCCACCGCCGAACCCGACCAGACAGGCGCAGCTGCGCGAGGAGCTGTGCCAGACAGCATCCATCCGCTACCTCAACGGCCGCTACGATCCGTCGGGCCGCTACTCCATCGCCCCGATTCTTCCGCCCGTCGAGGCGTGGGAGCGCGGCGACCGCACCATGCTGTGCGGGCTGCAGGAAACTGATAGCCAAGGCACCCCGATCCTCACCGTCGGCCACGCCGCCGAGCAGGACCAGGCCCGTGTCGCGGAGCCCGGCACTTGTGTGATCACTGATGATGCCAACACGCTGCGGACCGTCGAGTGCGCCGACCCGCACCACATTGAAATCACCGAGAAGGTCGACCTGGCCCCCGTCTTCCAAGACCGCACCCCGTCTACCGAGGACCAGAACAAGTACTTGGGCGACGTGTGCGCCAAGGCCGCAGAGAACTACCTCGGCGGGGAGGAGAACCTATACCAGTCCACCCTGCAGGTGTACTGGGGAACCTCCAACAGCCAGGCATGGGACGGCGGCAGCCGCTCCGTCAACTGCGGACTGATCTCCGCCAAGGACGACCGCTTCGCCGAGATCACCGGCTCCGCCAAGGACGGCCGCGACGCGCTGAAGGTTGACGGCGAGACACCGAAGCCCCCGCCGGAGCGCCGCCCGCTGCGCGAGGAATCCGAAAGCCCCAGCTCGACCGAAGACACCCCGTAATGGAGCCGGTCAGCGACGAGGTGTTCGAGGGCCTCATTAATGACGCCCTCGACCAGATCCCCGAGGACTTCGCCCGCAACATGACCAACATGGTCATCCTGGCCAGGCCCTATAACGAGGACAACCCGAGTCTGCTCGGCCTTTTTGAGGGCGTGCCGCTGCCGAAGCAGCACGCCAACCACACCGGCTTCCTGCCGGATGCAGTGTTCATCTACAAAGATGCCCTCGAAGCGATCTGTTCTGACCTCGACGAGCTCCGCCACGAGGTGAAAGTCACCGTGTTCCACGAGGTCGGCCACTACTTCGGCCTCGAGGAGCACGAGCTGCACCACCTCGGCTGGGGCTAGGCGCCGGGAAGGTCGTAGTCAGCCCACTTCACCATGCCCCACTGGCCGAAATCAGCCACGGGATCCCCGGTCGGCCCGGCACACGGATCTAGCACGACGAACTGGCAGTTCGGCAGGTAGGACCGCTCGGCATACGTCGGATCGACCTCGCAGGCGTTGGCGGTGAACGCACGGATGGCGCCGCCGTGGGAGACGGCAACCGTCGTCACGCCTTGGGCTGTTTGCTCCGCGAACGGCAGCAACGCGCCCTTGTAGCGGGCGAGGAAGATTTCCAGCGAGTCGCCGTCCTGGATCCCCGAGGCTAGGTCGCGGCGGTAAAAACCGCGAAACGCCTTCAGATACGCGTCGTGCGCTTCCCAGGAATAGTGCATCTCCCATTTCCCGGCGTGGACTTCCTGCAGCCCCTCGACGGCGGGAATGCCGCCGAAACGCTCCCCGAACGCGATGGCCGCAGTCTGTCGGGCGCGGGTCGCCTGGGACGAAATCACCTGGTCAACATCGTATTCAGCCAGAATGCGCTCCCCCGTCTCGCGCGCCTGCTCTTGGCCCAGCTCCGTCAGCTCCGCCCCCGGCAGAAGCGTGTCCAGCTTGTGGTCGACATTGGACGTGGTCTGCCCGTGACGCAGAAGAATCAGCATTTAGTTCCCTTCGCTCGCAGCACGGACCCAGTCCTCAGCCTCGCGCAGGCGAGCCGGGGCCTCGATCGTGTCCACAACCGCTTCTTGCTTATCGACGAAGCGCGGCCACGACCCCAAAAACGCTATCTTCGACGCCCGCAGCCACAAGGACCGCAGCGCCTCCGCCACCTGCACATCATCAATGTGGCCGACGAAGTCCACGTAGAAGTTATAGGTGTTGGCTTCCTCGCGCGTCGGGCGCGACTCGATGCGGCTCAGGTCCACCCCGCGGTAGGCGAATTCCTGCAACGCTCCGACGAGCGTGCCGGGTTCGTTGGGCAGCTGGAAGACGACGGAGGTGCGGTCATCGCCGGTCCGCGGCGTCGGCACGCCCCGCGGCCCGGCCAGCACGAACCGTGTCCGCGCACCGCGCATGTCCGCGATGTCCTCGGCGACCACCTCCAGGCCGAACAGGTCCGCTGCTCTCCTCGGCGCCGCCGCGACATCCGCCTGCCCTTCGGCCACAGCTTGCGCTGCTGCCGCGTTCGAGCTCGCGGCCACGAACTCCACGTCGGGCAGGTTCTCTCCGAGCCAGGAACGGACTTGGCGGTGGGCGACAGGATGCGTCGAAAAGCGGGCGGCATCTGAGAGCTCGAAGCCCGGCCGCGTCATGATGGCGAAACTGATCGGCAACTCCACCTCGCGGTACACCATCACCCCCGGCGCCTCCACGAACGCATCAGACGTGCTGGTCACAGCACCATCGACCGAGTTCTCGATGGCCACCACCGCGTACTGGGCCCGCCCGTCGCGCACCGCACCCAGCGCCTCCGACGGCGAATCCACGGGCAGCGGCTCCACGTCGCCGATGTGCTCAGCCAGACGCCACAGCGCCTCCTCGGTGAACGTGCCCGCAGGACCCAGATACGCGACGGTTGCAGTCATAGTTCCCCAGCCTACAGTTGCTCTCATGCACGCCCGGCTCAAACTTGAGATCCTCATCGTCCTCGCCGTCACCTTCGGCATGTCCGGGCTCAAGGCAGCCATGAAGCTTATCGACGCCTGGCTCTCCCCCACCCCCCTCAACCAAAAACAGGTCGTCCTCAACGACTCCGTCTCGCGCCTGGACTGGCTCGACGTGGGCCTCCAGCTCGCATCCGCTGGAACCTTGATCGCGTGGGGGCTACTTGCGCTGTATTTGTTGGCGGTGGTGCCGGCTGGTTCGGGTTCTGGCTCGGGGTCTGCGGTCGGGTCGGGTGCCGGTTCGGCTTCTGATGTCGGTTTTGCGTGGCGGTGGCCCGGGTGGCGCGACTGGGCGTGGGGCGCGGGGTTAGCCGCACTGATCGGCCTACCTGGCCTGGCTCTTTACGTGGGCGCCTTGCACTTCGGATTTTCGGCGGAGGTCGTCCCCGCCACCGACTCATCTAAGTTGCCCCTGCTGTTGGCCTGGTCTTTCGCCAACGCCTTTGGTGAAGAGATCGTGGTGGTGATGTGGTTTGTCTCCCGGCTGCGCCAACTCGGCGTGCCCGTGTGGGGTGCCATCGCCGGGTCCGCTGTCCTTCGCGGCTCCTACCACCTCTACCAGGGATTTTCCGCCGGCTTGGGCAATGTGGTCATGGGCGTGGTTTTCGCCTGGTTCTACGCGCGCACCGGAAAAGTCTGGCCACTGATCCTCGCCCACTTCCTTATCGACGCCGTCGCCTACATCGGCTACCTTTTCCTCGACCTCTCTTGGCTTGGGATATAGCAGGGAGTCCGCAGCGCGGACAGGCCAGGCTACAAAACCGCAGGGACTCCGCAAAATTTGCGGGGGCCCGGTGACGACAGGTTGGGGGCCGGAATACTGCTCGCTGTTTTCCGGAATACTGATCAAGTAAACGTGCAGGTCAAAAGCATGCTCTTTGGTTTATGTGGTCGAGCAGTATTCCGGAACTCGACGGATTGCACTCCGCAAGGTGGACGGCCTCGGTTGTAAAACTGCAGGGACTCCGCAATGCGGAGTGGCCGATCACAAAACCGCAGGGAGTCCGCAGCGTGGACTCTTCTAAAACTTCCCAATGTAACTGGTGTGAATTGCTGGGACATGTGGTGTGAGCGTTTAGGATGGTTACCATGTCGACAACGCCGCCGAGACCTCCACACTCCAACGATCCCCGGGACAACCCCGGGGACTTCGTTGTGGGTAGGGACGGCAAACCGCTGATCGACCGATACGGCCGGCCGATCCGCAAGCGTGCAACAAGCCAGAACCCCAGTAGCCAACCCAACCAGACCCAGTGGGGTGTCGGCCGTGGCGACGAAGAGCCCGTGCGCAGGGCGGCTCGCGAGCGGCAGCCAGCCTCGCCCGAGCGACCAGACCGAGCAGAGCGGCCACGTCAATCAGAGCGACCAGTCCGAACCGCCCAGCCAGCTCAGTCGGACCGGCCGCGCCAGTACCTGCCGAATGAGACGGGGTATCAGCCTCGGCAGACTCCGCACCATTCGCCGCAATCGGCAGAAAGAGCAGCAGACCGTCCGAACCGCCCTGCAAGGAACGCGCAGCGTTACCGCGATGACCTACCGGGCGATCTGAACCAGCCGCGGCAGCGGCCGGGCCAAAGACCAGCGCAACGACGTGACCAACCGTACGAGCCTCCCCGCCAGCGCCGGCGCCCGCGGTTGCGCATGCCCCGGCTCCGGGGCTGCATCCCGACGGCACTGACGCTGCTACTGGTTCTCATTGTGGCAGGCACCCTGTTCGTGGATACGCGCCTGACCCGCGTGGATGCCTTCCCGGACAACCAGGTGGCCAACACAGCAGGCACGAACTGGCTGATTGTGGGTTCGGACTCCCGCCAGGGTTTGAGCGACGAAGACATTGAGCGCCTGGGAACCGGCGGCGATATTGGTCAGGGCCGCACGGACACGATCATGCTCATGCACTTGCCGGCCACGGGAAAGCCGACGCTCGTGTCGCTACCCCGAGATTCTTACGTGAATATCCCTGGCTACGGCATGGATAAGATCAATTCGGCGTTCGCGTTCGGTGGCCCGAAGCTACTCACGGAGACAGTGGAGCAGGCCACGGGCCTGCGCATCGACCACTACGCGGAAATCGGCATGGGCGGTCTCGCCGGGCTGACCGACGCAGTGGGCGGCGTGGAGCTATGCCCGTCCGAACCGATACAGGACCCGTTAGCGAACCTGGACGTGCAGGCAGGCTGCCAGAAGATGGATGGGCCGACCTCGCTGGGTTACGTCCGCACGCGCGCGACGGCGATGGGCGATCTGGACCGTGTCCAGCGCCAGCGCGAGTTCATGAGTGCACTGATGAAGCGCGTGGTCTCACCGGGCGTGCTGCTCAACCCGTTCCGTTTGGTGCCGATGGCGTTGCGCGGAACGGACCTGCTCATCGTCGGCGAGGGCGATCACGTGTGGCACCTCGCGCGCATGGCGCTGGGGCTGCGCTCGGGCGTGGAAACGGAGACTGTCCCCATCGGACAGTTCGCCGATTCCGAGGTGGGCAGCGTGCTCATCTGGGATGAGGCGGGTGCGCAAGAGCTCTTCGCTAAGTTGCGCTAAAGAGCGTGCGCTTTACGACGCCCGCTGCTCTAGCTCCTCCGGCGTCGCCCCGGGCGTGTGATCGTTCACGCCGGGGAGATGGTGCCGGCCGGTGAGGTAGTACAGGGCGACAACGATGACGCTGAAGGCGATGCCGACCCAGAAGGCTGGCCTGAACTCGGGGAGCCAGAGCATGATGCCGAAGGTGAACAGGATGAACGCCACGGCGAAGTACTGTCCGTAGGGGAATAGCGGTGTCTTGTAGGTCAGGGCCGCGGCTTCTTCGGGGGTCATGTGGCGCCTCGAAGCGAGGTGCGCCAACAGGATCATCAACCACACGAAGATGGTGGCGAAGGTGGCCAAGGACGCGATGAGCTCGAAGACGCTCTCCGGAATGCGGGCGTTGGCCACGACGCCGACGACCATGACGATGAGAAGGATGATCGTGGTCATGACGGGCACGCCGCGGACGGTCTTCGCCATGATCGAGGGCGCGAACTTCTGCTTGGCCAGGCCGGTGAGCACGCGGCCGGCACCGAAGATATCGGCGTTGATAGCGGACAGAGCGGCAGTGATGACCACGATGTTGAGCAGGCTGGCCGCCCAGTTCACGCCGAGAACGGAGAAAATCTGGACGAAGGGGGACTCCTCGCCGGTGATGGTGCGCCACGGGTTGATCATCAAGATGACCAGGATGGACAGCACGTAGAAGATGAGGATGCGCACCGGCACGGCGTTGACGGCCTGCGGGATCGCCTTCTTCGGTTCGGCCGCCTCGGTGCCGGCGACTCCGATGATCTCGGTTCCGCCGAAGGCGAAGAGCACCAGGATGAAGGAGGCGACCATGCCTTCAAAACCGTTGGGGAAGAACCCGCCGTCGTTGACTAGGTTGGCCGGGCCGGTGGCGGCGTCGGAAAGCCCGAAGGTGAGCACGGCCGCGCCAGCGACGATCATGGCGATGACCGCGCCGACCTTGATGATGGTGAACCAGAATTCCAGCTCGCCGAATGCTTTCGCGCTGGCGAGGTTGGCGGCCCCGACGATGAGCAGCGCGGTGACGATCCACACCCAGCGGGAGACATCCGGGAACCAGAAGCTCATGTAGACACTGATGGCAGTCAGGTCCGCCAGCGCCACAATGACCATTTCGAAGGCGAACATCCAGCCGGTCAGGTAGCCTGCGACGCCGCCTAAGTGCGCACGCGTGTACTCGGCAAAGGAGCCGGTCACGGGGTGGCGCACGGCCATCTCGCCCAGGGCGCGGAGCATGAAGTACACCACGGCACCGCCGAGCAGATAGACCAGCAGCACAGACGGGCCGGCCGCTTGGATGGCGCCGAATGAACCGTAGAACAGGCCGGTGCCGATAGCCGAGCCCAGGGCGATGAAGTTGAGGTGGCGCGTGTTCAAGCCCTTCGGCTTGGTCCTAGATGTAAGGGCTTGCGCAGACGAGGGGGAAGACACAGGTTCAGACACACGCTGAGCTTAAGCCCGCCCCCGGTCGGGGGAGAAAACGCTCCCTAAAAAGGGTTTAGAGCCTAGCCTTCCGACTCTTGCGGTGAATCCGCCGGAACGATAGGAGGTTCTTTCTTATGAGCAGCAAACATGAGAAACACTGGGGTGAAAGCGACTATCGCCATAAAGACCGCTGGGATCGGCTTATCGAACCAAGCCAGGAGGAAAGCTCCAACACCGATGAGGATCGTTAGGGCAGTGTATATCCCCTGCTGCCGATTAGAACGCTGGGTGTTTCCGTCGATCGATCTTGCCACCGCACGCTGAATCTCCGCGTTTGATTCCACTTGCACACGTTGAATCGCAACACCTTCCTCTGCCATGCGAAGAATGCGATCGGCCGAGCCAGGTAGAACTTCGTCGTATCCGCGAAAAGCAGCGACCGGAGGGAGGGGGCCCGAATGCTCAACTACAGCAGAGAAACTGGGGTTTTCGTTGCCAGAAGGGCCGGAAACTATCTCGCCTTCTACCGCTTCGTCTGGGACTGGTGCCGCTTCATGGCCCTCTTCATCGACGTCCCGGTCTGCTTCCATGCCTCGCGCACGACTTCCCCTGATGCGGGGGCTTCGATCAGGTAGATTTCCTCTCCGGTGTTCGTTCTCGCGATCACCTTCCGCCCCGACTTCGGACTCAGGTAATTGGTTGTCATCTTCCATCACTCCTCCCGCTTCGAATCGTTTAACGCTATATAAGCACTACATTTTAGATTGAAATCTGCCGTACCGCTGGTTTCTACCTGCAGGGGCAACGAACTCTCGCTGCCCCTGCAATCTATTGAACGGATTAGGTGCCTACTTATGCCCGTCTGTTCGGACAGGGTCTAGATAGTCACCTGGCGGGACTTGATGTTCTCCAGCTGCTTGCGCTCGTCGGCGGTGAGCTGGGCGGAATTGGTGTACTCCTTCTCAATCGCCGCATTCACTGCCGCCAATGCCTCACCGTAGGAGTCAGCGGCAACGGACGGGTCCAGGTCGAACACCGGCACGAGCAGGCCGTGGGTGCGGAAAGTTCCGGCGAACTTGGTGCCCTCGCCCAGGTTCAGCTCGCCGCGGGCGGCGATGCGGGCCAGGGCGTTGAGCATGGCGCGCTCGTCATCTTCCGGGCGGACCCAGCGGATGTGGGCCTTGCCACCGCCGGGGTTGACCCACCAGACCGAACCCGGAACGTCGGCAGCGACCTTGGTGGACGGCATGATCGCGTCGTTTGCCCGCTGCAGTGCCTGCTGGATCTGCATGTTCATGCCGGCGCCGGAGGGGAACCACCAGTTGAAGTCGGAGTGCTCGGTGATGTCGAGGTCAGTAGAAGCGTCGATAAGCGAAGTCAGCTCCGGCTGCGAACCGTCTGCTGCCGTGGAACCGAGCGTCTCACCCGGCTGCGCGTTGACTACCCAGTTCAGAGCGTACGCGAGGTCACGGGCGGGGTTGCCGGAGTGGGACTGGACCTGGAGAGCGACGAGACGCTCAGCGCCCTCATCCTCGGAGCGGACCAACGCGGCGCCAGCGCCCGGCAGCACAGTGGCCAGCGTGACCGGAGTACCGTTCACATCCAGTTTCGCGGTGGCGGCGGGCACGAACTCCTGCAGTGCGACCAGATCGGTCTCAGCGGCGAAGTCCTTGTACGGGCGGGGGTCACCTGCCAGGGCTTCGCGCTCGGCGGCGCGGGCAGCGAGCTTGGCTTGACGGCGGCTCATGCCCTCCGGCAGGTCTTGGTCCTTCTTGCGGTTCTTCTTGGCCATGCGGCTTAGTCTAACTACCCGACGGCTGCCGGCGTGACCGGGTTGCGCTTGAACGTGTCCACGGCGAGCTGCGGCAAGTCGGTAGCGAAGACGTCCACACCGTTCTCACGGCACCACAGCATTTCCTTCGGCAGGTTCACCGTCCAGGTGTAGGTGCGTAAGCCCCGGAAACCGAGCAGCTCCGGCTTGCCCTGCAGGTGGGCCAGGGCCGGGCCGACACCGTAGGGGCGAGAAAGCATGGTGTTGTTCTTGTTCCACTTCCGCTCGAACAGGCGGAACAGGTAGAAGGTCTCCAGGTCCGGCACGGCCTGGGCGAAGTAGCGCATCGCCGCGTGAGAGAAAGAGATGAGGTGGATCCGCGGGTCTTCCTTCATGCCGCGGTGCCACAGGGTGCGCGCGGTTTGCTCGTCGACCTCGGGGCCGTAGCGGGTGGGGTGCTTTGTCTCGATGTAGAAGTGCTTATCGGGATAGTCGGCGAGGAGGTCAAGAAGCTCGTCGAGAAGCAAAATTTGCTGCGGGTCTTCTTTGGTGCCGAAGTTGAACTGGCGCAGCTCATCGAAGTCCATTTTGGCCACGCGCCCCGCGCCGGTGGAGGTGCGGTTGATGAAGTTGTCGTGGTGGACAACCAGTTTGCCGTCGCGGGTGAGGCGCACGTCGGCTTCGATGCCGTGCACCCCGTCGAGCTTGAGTGCTTCTTCGAACGCCCGGAGCGTGGATTCGGGGTAGAGCCCGCTCATGCCGCGGTGGGCGACAATCTTCGGGTCTTTATTAACGGGCACTAGAGCTGTGTCAGTGACGGTGGTCAAAAGGGTCTCCCAGCGAACGCAACGTATACCACTGGAAGACAATAGGCCTCCGCGCGCTGTGAGCGAACCCCCAGACGGTTGATTACCGCAAAGATTACTGAGAGTTCACCTCGAGTTAGTATCTTTTGTCACAATGGACCGCATGATGGTTGAGCCACTCAAGGATTCTCTCGGGTCCTTCCGCGACCGCCTCACGTCGACGGTGAAGGAGCTGTGGCCGCGCCGCAACCACGCGGTGCGCGTCCCGATTTATGCAGTTCAGATCCTCGCAGACCTCACGCCGGTGGTCCGCATGGCGGGTCTGCGCCGCCTGCCGGACAACTTCGCCACGGGCATCATCGGGGCCGAAGCCGCGACGTGGTTAGCCATCTCTCCATCTCTTTTGCCTCACCCATGGTGGGTGACCGCAGCTAATGTTGCGGGCTGCCAGGCAGCCGGGCACTCGGTTGGTGTCGGGCTGGCGAATTTCGTGGCCAACGCCAGCGAGTCGGTCGGCTGGCAGGCTCCGCGCCGCTTCCGCCAGCGCACCGCGGTGCCAGTGCAGCTGGTCATGGGCGCAGCTACGGTCATCGCGTACGCGACCGCTGCTTATCGACGTCCCGAGCACGAAAGCCTCGTAGAAAACGAGACCAAGCTTGGACCGCTGCAGACCTTGGCTGGCATTGGTGTCGGCTCCATCGGTTATGGCGTGCTGTTGCTGGTTGGTGAAGGCATCCAGGTCACCGTGGATCAGCTGAACAAGGAATTCGGCCGTGTTCTGCCGTCCGTGGCGTCGTGGCCGCTGGCGATCGTCGCCTTGGGCGCGGCCGGCCTGCTGCTCACCGACAAGGTGGTCGTCCGCGCTGTGCTGAGCAAGGCCTACCAGAACGCCGACGAGCTCAACCGCGAATTCCTCCCCGGCGCGACCAAGCCGCGGGAGAAGGAACGCTCCGGCTCTCCGGCCTCTCTTGAACGTTGGAAGTACCTGGGCCGCCAAGGCCGCGCCGTCGTTGCGGGCGGGCCGCGCTCGGCTGATCTGAAGAAGGTGCTCGGCGGCGAAGTGAAGGAACCGATCCGCATCTTCATCGGTTTGAAGGACCGCTCGCCGGAGGAGCAAGCCAAGATGGTGCTGCGCGAGATGGACCGCACTGATGCGTGGTCGCGGAAGTCCATTGCTGTGATGTCCTCGGCCGGCACGGGCTGGATCAATGACTTCCACACCTCCGGGTTCGAGTTCTTGAACCGCGGTGACAGCGCCATCGTGGCGATTCAGTACTCGTTCATGCCGTCGGCCTACTCCTACGCCTCTGACCGCGAGGTGCCGGTGCGCAGCGCGAAGATTCTCATTGGCGCGGTCAAGGAGCGTATCGACGCCATGCCGGAAGACGAGCGGCCGAAGCTCTACCTCGGCGGCGAATCGCTCGGCGCCTACGGGCTTGCCGACGCTTTTGAGAACCTCGAGGAGTTCCGTGCCAATGTCGACGGCGGCGTATTCACCGGTGCACCTGGCTTTACCAAGACCCATGCTCAGCTGACCCAGAACCGCGACGAAGGTTCCCCGCAGCGCGTACCTGTAGTCGACGGTGGTCGCAGCGTGCGCTTCACCGCCCACCCCGACCACCTGGAGAAGACATTCGACGGTTCCGACTACGACAACGAGTGGGAGTTCCCCCGCGCCGTCTTCGCCCAGCACGCGTCCGACCCGATTGTCTGGTGGGATCTGACGCTGCTGTTCAAGGCGCCCGACTGGTTGAAGGAGCCCGGTTCCCGCGGCGAGCGCGCACCGGAAGCCATGCACGTGGATACCCTGCAAAACATGCGCTGGGTGCCGTTCATCACCTGGTGGCAGATCGGTGTGGACCAGTTGACCTCCCAGGACCCGCCCGGCGGCCACGGCCACCAGTACCACGATGAGACCGTGGCCTACTGGAACGCTGTCTTGGATGCCGGCTTCTCCGACCAGGAGCTGGCGGCGATTTCCGAGTGGATCCACAAGGACTCCACCCGCATCCGCGCCACCTCTGCCTCCGCGGCGAAGGAAGGTGCCCGCCAGGCTGCCGAGTCGGCGCGGCAGGCGTTCACGGATGTCTCTGGCGCGCCGAGCTAAAGGCGCTAACTAGATTCCGCAGGCCACGCCCGTGGAGTGGTGCGGGCAGTAGCCGTTCGGAACTTTGTGCAGGTACTGCTGGTGCTCGTCTTCGGCGAGGTAATAGTCCTGCCCGGCCGCGACCTCGGTAGTGATGGCGCCGAAGCCGGCCTGCTCGAGCTGTTTGCCGTATTCGGTCACCCATTGGCGGATCTGCCCCGCCTCTTCTTCAGTATCGGTGTAGAACGCAGAGCGGTATTGGGTGCCCACGTCATTTCCCTGGCGGTAGCCCTGCGTCGGGTCATGCGCCTCGAGCGCCATTCTGACCAGTTCCTTCAGGCTGATCTGCTCCGGGTCGTAGACCACCTCGACCAGCTCGACGTGGTTGGTGGCCCCACTGCACACTTCGCGGTAGGTCGGGTTCGGGGTCACGCCGCCGCCGTAGCCGACGGACGTGGACTCCACACCGGGGGTCTCCCAGTACATTTTCTCTGCACCCCAGAAGCAGCCGATGCCGATGAGCAGGCGTTTCTGTCCCTCACGCCACGGGCCGGTGATCGGCGTGCCCAGCACAGCGTGCGGGCGCGGGTTGTTCAGGACCGGGTCCGGGCGGCCGGGCAGAGTCCGATCCGGGTCGGTGAGTTCAGGGGCGCGTCCGAAGAAGAATGCCATGTCTTTCATAACGGCCGTGTGCCGCAGAAGATTCCCGCCCGAATTGGCCCAGACCCCCACCCTGGGAAATTTCCCTATCATGGGCCACGTAAGCCAATCACCCATACGAAAGGTATTAGAACAATGGCTGTTTACACGCTTCCTGACCTGCCGTACGCATACGACGCTCTCGAGCCGCACATCTCCGCTGAGATTATGGAGCTGCACCACGACAAGCACCACGCGAACTACGTTGCTGGCGCTAACGCTGCCCTGGAGGCTCTCGAGGAGGAGCGCAACGGCGAGGCTAACCCGGACAAGCTGCGCGCCCTGTCCAAGAACCTGGCGTTCAACCTGGGTGGCCACACCAACCACACCATCTTCTGGCAGAACATGTCCCCGAACGGTGGCGGTGAGCCGACCGGCGAGATCGCTGAGGCCATCAACCGCGACTTCAACTCCTTCGAGGCTTTCCAGAAGCAGTTCGAGGGCGTTGCAACCTCCATCCACGGTTCCGGCTGGGCTGTGCTGGGCTACGACCACATTGCTGGTCGCCTGATCATCCAGCAGCTGACCGACCAGCAGGGCAACATTTCCGTTGACTTCACCCCGCTGCTCATGCTGGACATGTGGGAGCACGCGTTCTACCTGCAGTACAAGAACGTCAAGGCTGACTACGCCAAGGCATTCTGGAACGTTGTCAACTGGGAGGACGTCGCCGAGCGTTACGCTAAGGCCTCCGCCTAACCATCGCTTGACTGCTTGAAGCGCGAAAGTCGCTTCAAGCTGAAAGGGACCGCCACTACCCAGAAAGTGGCGGTCCCTTCACGCATTCCCGGGGCTGGAGGTGCCTGGGTGCGTAACCTGATTTTCGCAACGAGATCGGCGGAGTTCCGAACTCGCCTTTCACTATAAGTAAGGCTGACCTAAACAAGCAAGGTTTATGCAACATTAAATGCGCTTAATTGCTTATCGACGCCCTGACCTGCCCGGATTAGACCCCTCGGGCGAAGAGTAGTTGGATAGGAGCTATGGCACCCGACAGACAAGCAGGCATACGCAAAGGCACACCGGAGTACCGGCGCGCCTCGTTCGCGCTGCTGTTCGCGGGACTCGCCATCTTCAACTCGCTCTACGCCACGCAGGCTCTGCTGCCCACCTTGACTGACGAGCTCGGCATGACCGAGGGCCAAGCAGCTCTGACGGTCTCGGCAACAACCGGCGGACTGGCGCTCTGCGTCGTGCCAGCGTCGATCCTTTCGGAACGGTTCGGCCGCGGCAGGGTGCTCATCATTTCAGCGTTGCTCGCCACCACGCTCGGGCTTGCTTTGCCATTGGCGCAAACAGGCGGGCAGCTCATCGCGATGCGCTTTATCCAGGGTTGCCTCATCGCCGGCACCCCGGCAGTGGCGATGACGTGGATCTCGGAGGAAATCGCTGCCGAGGACTCCGCCGGAGCGATGGGGCTGTACGTGGCGGGCAACTCGATCGGCGGGCTGATCGGTCGCCTTGTCCCCGCGTTCACCTTAGAGGTCGCAGGCTGGCGCACCGCCCTGTTCGCCGGGGCGGTCACGGCTCTGACGTTCGCGTGCATCATGTGGGCACTGCTGCCTAACCAGAAGCAGTTCGAGCCGAAACCGCTGCACTTCTCCAGCGAGGCGACAGCTATCGCCCGCCACCTCACCGACTGGCGCCTCGTGGCCCTCTACGCCTGCGCGTTTTTGGGCATGGGCATGTTCGTCTCCGTCTACAACATGTTCGGCTTCCGGGCGATCGAGCACTTCGGGCTCCCGCCGGCGCTGGCAGGGCTTGTCTACGTGATGTATTTGTCGGGCACATGGTCGTCGGCACGCGCGGGCAACTACGTGCAGCGCGCCGGGCGCGGCCGGGTCATGGTGATCACGGCGGTGCTCATGCTCATCGGCGCGCTCATCCTCATCAGCCCGAACCTGTGGGTCACGCTCGTCGGGTTGCTGCTGTTTACGGCCAGCTTCTTCGCCATGCACTCGGTGGCGTCCGGCTGGGTGGGCCAAGTGGCAACTCGCGACAGGGCGGAAGCCTCGAGCGGGTACGTGTTCTTCTACTACGTCGGATCGTCGGCACTCGGCGCGTTGACGGGCTGGCTCTTCCAGTACCTCGACTGGCCGAGCTTCATCGGGGTCGTCGCTGGATTCCTCGTGGCGCTCACGGCGATCGCAGTGTGGCTCGCGCTCACAGTGAAGAAAGGCGCGGCACCCCGGGCGCACCAGCCATAAGCATCCGTCGCACGGCGGCAGTGGCACGGCAATCGTCCTCGTTATAGCGCTCCAGCGCCGCCCGCGCGGACATGTCCCCGGTGCGCGCTTCACGGCGCAGCGCCACTGACTCTTCCCCGTCCACATCGCCGGCCCATTCGTACCCGGCAATGGGCGCGACCACTTTCAGCCCTAGCCCGTCCGTGCCCACCAGCAAGCGGCGCACCCACGTGAACACGTCGACCCACTCGTCGGAAGCAATAAAGTCGCGGACTTCGTTTTCGCTTATCGACGCAAACCGCCGCGCCGACCCCATCAACCAGTGGTTCTCCCCACCCGCCGCGTAGCAATACGCCCGGAAAGTCTTGCCTTCAGCGTGAGCGGCCGCGCGCAGGCCCATGAGCCAGCTCCAGAACGCCGCGAAGTTCTTTTCCTCGGCCACGGAATCCGGGCCGACCTCTTCCCACGTAGAGAAGGCGCGGTACGTCTGACCGTCGAACGCGCCCCACAGATAGGCACCCTGGTCGAGGTAGGCCTCCATGTCGATGTCCACTTCAACATCAGCCCGCAGTTCTGCAGGCGGGGCGAAGTCGTCGCGGGCGAGAACTGGGATCCCGGCGCGCCACGCGCGGGCGATCTGGGAGGACTCGCCAAGATCAGCATCCATAACGGCCTGGACTGTCTCCAAGCCCTTAAGACGCAGCGGTTCGGCGCGCTGACCGGGAAAGACGAGCGAGATATCGTCCATTGCGAGCAACTCCGGCTCGCACAGTTCCCAGAACCGGCAGGTCGCGCACTGTTTCAGGCGCACCGGGCGGTCGGGCGTGGGCAAAGCAAGAGCGGTGCGGAGCGCCTCCTCATAGCGGGTCACGTCAGTGAGGTAGGCCCGTTCGCGGTCCTGGCCGACGGCGGCGGCCTGCCCGCTGGCGTATCCGAGGTCGTCAAGCAGTATGTGCGCGAGCGCAGCGCGGTACCCGTCGATAGTGTGGTGCCGCAGCTTGGCACGGACCTCAAGGGGCTTACCCAGGCCCAACCGGCGCGTGGGGATGAACCGCAGCGTCGCCGATGGGCGCGACCGGGCGACGCGGTGGTTGGAAATCACCACGGGCAGGTAGGTCCCATCTTCAAGACGGGCGAGGATGTCGATCTCCGCCACCACCGGCACCCCGTCGATCGTCCCGGTCAAAGCGCCGTTCGTGATCAAGGTGGCGCCTTTGGCCAGCGCTGCGCGGGTGTGACCTTCTGCCGCGAAAACATCTGCGGCGGGATCGATGTCGATGCGCGAGAAGGGTTTGCGGCGGCCATCCCCCATGGCTCTTCGGACAGGCAAGAGGGTGAATGCGGCGGCGCGTCCGGCGTCGATAAGCGGCTGGCGGCGCTCCGCCTCAGGCAGCGGCGGAATCTCGGGGTGGGCGATGCGCTGGCGCAGGCGGTAACGGCAACCGACAAGGTCACTCGCCCGCACCAAAGACGTTTCCTCGCTCACGGAAACCAAGCCTAACGGCCAGAGATGGGTAAAGTTGAACCGGACAAGTTATTTAAGGAGATACTCATGGGACTGTTCGAAACCATCCGCAAATCCCGCGCGAAGACCAAGGCTGAAATCAAGGCCGCTGAGGCGAAGGCGCGCCAGCTGGCTAAGGAAGAAGCCAAGAACGACAAGCAGATGGCCAAGCTGCTGGACAAGGCTGAAAAGCGCCTGCTGAAAGAGGAGAAGCAGGGCCTGAAGCGCAAGCGCAAGCACGAGCAGAATCTGGCCAAGAACGAGCTGAAGAAGATCCAGGAGTCTGGCTTGACCAAGAAGAAGGCCAAGCAGTGGGTCGGTGCGTCGCGCATTTTGCTGCCGATCCTCATCCCGCTCGCTTACCGCGCACTGACCACCTACCAGCAGAACAAGGTCAACGACCGCGCACGTGCCGCTGGCCTGACCGCCAACGAGATGGCGCGTTTTTCCACCCAGGGCGCTGAGCTCAAGGGCCGCGTGCAGGCGATCCGTTCGCAGGCGCAGAATAACGACGCGCTCAAGGACGACTTCCGCCGCGATGTCGAGGTGCGTTGCGACGAGATCGAGGCCGCCGTCAACAATGTCGAGCAGATGAACGACGCGCAGCGCCGCCTGGCTCACGAGACGATCGACCGCGACATCAACAAACTGACCGCGGAGATCCAGGAAAAGACCCTCCGCTAATCCCTGCTGTAACGAGCTTGCGAGTTACAACACTCCCTGTTCGCGCGCCGATGCCACTGCTGAGGTGCGCGAGCGCACGCCCAGCTTGTCGTAGATATGGACGAGGTGGGACTTCACGGTCGCCTCTGACAGCATGAGGCGTTGGCCGATCTCGCGGTTGGAGGAGCCCCCGGCGACAAGCTGAAGCACCTCGAGCTCACGCGGGGTGAGTGAGGAGCGCGGGGTGCGGTCGCGGGTTTGCAACCGGTCGCGCACCATCGGGGACATGGCTTGGTCGCCCTTGGCGGTGGAGCGCACAGCGGCCAGCAGCTCGGCGGGCGGGGCGTCTTTGAGCAGGTAGCCGACAGCACCGGCTTCGATCGCGCCGAGAATGTCTACGTCGGTGTCGTAGTTGGTCACTACGAGGACCTTCGGGGGGTTGTCCATCGTGGCCCGGATTTCGCGGGTGGCTTCTGCGCCCGTGGTCACCCGTGCCCCCTGCGCGCCCGCGCCGAAGCGCAGGTCCATGAGGATGACATCGATTCCACCTGCCTGAGCTGTGGCGATAGCTCCTTCAGCAGTCGCCACCTCCCCCACGACGATGATGTCGTCAGCCTCTTCCAGGATGGCGCGCAGGCCAAGGCGGACAATCTCGTGGTCGTCGGCAAGCAAGACACGAATCATTCTTCCTCCTCAATCTTTCGATTGATAGTATCACCGTCGGGCACCACGATCGACAATGCCGTGGAGCCTGACGGCGCGGACTCGATGATGAGCTCTCCGCCCAACTCCCGGGCGCGAGTGCGCATTGCGTCGAGCCCGAGGTGGCCGAGCCCGCTGGGACGCTCCGGCAGCGCATCGACATCGAACCCCTGACCATTATCGACGACGTCTAGCCGCACCTCATCCGGTGCGAACGTCAGCGTCACCCGCGCCATCGATGCGCCCGAATGCTTGACGACGTTACCCACCGCCCCCTGCGCAATCCGCAACAGTCCCGCCTCCACGCGCATCGGCAGCTGACGCGGCTGACCGTCCACGTCGACGGTAATGTCCATCTCCCCGGCCTGCGCGAACGATCCCGCGATCCGTTCCAGTGCCTCCGGAAGCGAGGTCTCCGACAGCGGCGCCGGCGTGAGCGCCGCGATCATCGCGCGTGTTTCCGCCAGGTTGTCCGAGGCAGAATGTCGAGCCACTTCGATGCGGCGCAGCGGGCTGGCGAGTGCCTCGCGCTCGAGCCCGGTACTCATCAGATCGCGTTCAGCGGCGTGCAACAGCATCTGGATACTCGACAGCGACTGCGCCACCGTGTCATGAATCTCGTGCGCGAGACGCTGGCGCTCCTGAACCACGCCCGCCTCGCGCTCTTTGAGTGCGAGCGCTTCTTGCGTATCGACGAGTTCTTGGATGAGCGCCTCCCTTTCCGCACTCACCCGGGCAATGACCTTGAACGCGTACGTGATCATGATGACCACCAGCGCCGAGACGGTGGGACCCATTACCCCGCCGAGGGTGAGCCCATCCGGGATTTGCACGAGAATGGAGATCGCTAGCACCCCGACGACGCCGACAACGCCGTACCAGCCATTGAACGCGCGCATGAACAGGAAGAACAGGATGAACACCCAGTAGACGGCCACCGGGGTCAAGAACATCGCCGCGACCCACACGGCCGTCAGCGCGAGCATCCACAGCACCCGCGCGATGGCGTTCCAGCGGCGCATCTGCAACGCGCCGAACGAGTAGATCCCGCCGAAGGTGATGATGAGCAAAACCAGGGTCACCGCCTGGCTGATGTGCATGCGGAACACCCCGCCCAGGGAGACCAGTAGTAACGCCACTGTCAGCGCGGCGATGCCCGTGTCCAGGGCGCGGTTGTCCGGCAGCCCGGCGACCCGGTCGGGCCGACCGCTTTCCGCAGATACCGTGGAGACCATGCGCAAGAGCGTACCCCGAGCTTCCACGTTTCTAGCCTTAGAATGATGCACATGACATCCCGTCGCGTGCTGGCCGCCATTCTCGCCGTGATTCCCCTTCTTCTTGCAGGCTGCTCCGAGTCCGGCGACGCCGCGTCTGAGCGCGTCACGGTCGAGGTGCCCACCACCGTGACCGTCACTGCCGACCCGACAGACCTTCCGTCTTCCTTCATCCACTACGTGGCCCTGGGCGACTCGTATGCTGCGATGGGGTCCGCCTCCGGGCCATTCGTCGGCCCCGCCTTCTGCGCCCGCAGCGAAGACAACTACCCGCATGAGCTGGCGAAACTCTACAGCGGCATCAACGCCAAGCGCGGTTTCACCGATGCGACCTGCCAAGGCTCCACCACCGAGCACATCCTGTCCGACCGCGACATCACCGGCGCAGACATCCCCGCCCCCGTCCTCGACGCAGAGGTCAAAGACACCGCAACGGGTTCGGCGACGGTGACGGAGAGTCCGTCGACAAGCACTGCGACGTCGACAAGCACAACCGCAACGAGTTCTCCCACCACGACCGAGGATGCTGGCGCAAGCACCATCACCGCCCAGATCGAAGCCCTCGAACCGGATACGGACCTAATCACGCTGTCGATCGGCGGCAACGACATTCACTTCGGGCCGTGGAGCCGCTGCATCACAGGCATGGTCGAGGACCGCGGCGAGGCCGACTGCGAGGAGGGGCTTTACGACGACACCGCCCGCGCCCTCGTCGACCTGCCGAAACGTCTCGACGCGATCTACGCACGCATCAACGAGAAGGCCCCGAACGCGACGATCATCACCACCGGTTACATGCCGCTGCTGTCCATGGAGGACGATTGCGAGCGCACGGCGGATCTACCCAGCGGGACGTTGAACTGGGCCGCCGGGTTGACCGTGACCATGAACGCGATGGTGCGCGATGCCGCAGTCCGCAACGGCGCACTGTTTGTCATGCCACCGAACGCGGATTTCCACTCCGTCTGCGCGCCGGCCAGCGAGCGCTGGACCGACCTGACCGGTGAGGAAACCGACTCCTTTGCCGTGCACCCGACACCGACCGGGCAGAAACAAATAGCCGAAGCGATCGCGGATGTCTTGGCGAAACTGTAGTTCACCAATGCACCGAAGTTTTAGGAACCGTCGTGGGCATGGCCTAGAATCAACCCTCGGTACGTAGAGGAGAGTGAGGCATGCTCGAAGCGTTCGTCTACCCGGTGTCCGCGGTGATGAAGCTGTGGCACTGGTTACTGGCGGATGTGTTCAACGTGGCTCCCGACACAGCGTGGGTGCTATCGATCTGCCTTCTCGTGCTCACCGTGCGCGGTCTGCTAGTCCCGTCCTACTGGTCGACGTTCAAATCCAGCCGCAAGATGCTCATGATGCGGCCTGAGCAAATCGCGCTCGAGGAACGCTACGGCGCCTCCCTGGAGCCGGACGACATCACAGCGCACGAGAAGGCGCTGAAGGAACTGAACAAGGAGTACGGGTACAACCCGCTGTCCGGCTGCATCCCGCCGCTGGTGCAGCTGCCGTTCATTTTGGGCCTGTACCGCCTACTCATCTGGATGTCCGTCCCCGAGAACGGCCGCACGGGCAGCGACATCGGCCTGCTCAACCCTGATGACATTGCCGGCTTCCTCGAAGCGTCCTTCCTTGGCGTGCCGCTGCCGGCGTACGTGTCCATGAGCCAGGAGCAGTTCGCGGCGCTGGGCACTACCGGCGACGACGTGCGCGCAGTGGCCATTCCGCTGCTCATCTTCGCGATCATCTTCACCACCTTCAACATGTTCGTCTCCCAGCTGCGCAGCCGCGTGCACATGGACTGGAACGAACGCATGGCCGTACGCATCTACGACTTGATGTGGTGGCTCATGCTGCTGATACCCGTCATGCTCGGTTTCGTGGGCATGACCGGTCTGATCCCCATTGCGTTGTTGATGTACTGGTTCATCAGCAACCTGTGGACCCTGTGCCAGACAGCGATCATGTGGTACCTGCTTACCCGCAAGTACCCGCTCGAGCCGCACCACCTTGACCACGTCGAGGAAGCCCGCGCCGACGCGCAGAATAAGGAGGCGAAGCGCTCCCGCCGCAGCCGCAACCTGCAGGCACTCGCCCACCCGTCGACGCTCCCGGAGGTCCGCCGCACCATCAAGGCAGAAAAGCAGGCGGAGAAGCAGGCACTCAAGGATAAAAAAGCGGAAAAGAAGAACCTGAAGAAGGAAAAGAGCAAAGTCCGCTCCGACATGCGCAAAGCAGAGATGGAGGAGCGGAAGAAAGCACGCGACGAGGCGAAGACTAGATCGAATAGTCAGCCGGAGGAGCCGACAGCATCTGACGCGCCAGATCCCGACCAGTGATCAGCGGCGCTACAGTGCGGCTCACGCGCGCACCCGTCATCCCGCCGTCAAGGAAGATGAGCAGCTGGTTCGCCTGCGCTTCCGAGGGGTAACCGTTCTTCCGGTTGAGCAGCTCCGTCATTGTGGAGTGCATCCAGCGGCGGTGCTCCAAGCACGCGGCGACAATGTCGCGTTCTGACTCTGTCTCCGGGCGCGGATACTCGGCAGCGGCGTTGAGAAACGGTGAGCCGCGGAAATCCTTCTCCGGCTCCTCCTCGATCGCCATGTCGAAGAAGGCGAGAATTTTCTCGTCGGCATCGATCATCATTGAGGTGCGCTCGACCCAGCGATCACGGAACTGTGAATCAAGCCGTTCAATGTACGCGATGACCAGGTTATCCTTCGACCCCAGCAGCGAGTACAGCGATGCCTTCGCCACATCCGCCTCACGCAGGATGCGGTCGATGCCGATGACGCGGATGCCCTCTTCAGTGAACAATTTTGTGGCGGCATCGAGCAGGCGCTGACGGGGACTGGGCCTGTTGCGGCGACGCGATGCCGGCTGTTTCTTGCTCACCTAACTCAATATAGACAAACCGGTACGTCCATTCAAAGGTTTGGTGGCAGGATTTGGTGCTTCAGGCACGAAAAAGCTCCCGCCCAACCGGACGGGAGCACATTCTTTCTTACGGGTGATTAGCGGCGACGACCCATGATCATGTTCACGATCCACAGGACGATAACCGCACCGATGATGCAGGTGAACATGGAGAAGATCCAGTTACCGCCGGCAACATCAACGCCGAACAGCGACAGAACCCAACCACCAACGAGACCACCGACCACACCGGCAGCGATGTTGGCGAAGATGCCCATGGAAGCGTCACGCTTCATGATCATGGATGCGATCCAACCAGCAATACCACCGATAACGATCCAACCGAGAAAACCGAGTGTAGGGGTCATGAAAAATTCCTCTCTAACAAATTCCTAAACTTTCCGCTTCCTATTATGCCCAAAGAAACCGAACCGTGGGCAACAGAAGGCCCACGGTTCCATAACGGTTCGGCTGGCATTGCAACCTTTTGCCTGTTTACTTCGGTAGTTTCTCCGGGCGCACGACCATCATCGGGCAGGGCGCGGCCTGCAGCAACGCCCGCGAGGTGGAGCCGAGCAGCATGCCCTTGAAGCCGCCGCGGCCGTGGGAACCGGTGATGAGCAGCTGGGCGCCCTGCGCCTGCTCCACCAGAGCGCGCACCGGCCGGTCGCGGGTGACCACCTTGCGCACCGTGACATTGGGGAACTCAGTAGAGAAGGAGGACAGCGCGTCCTCGAGCTTCTGCGCGCGCTGCTGATCCACCTGTTGCAATTGATCCTCCGTGACGATCGCGCCGGCGGCTGGGGAGGAATTATCCATGTAGGTATGCACGGCGACGAGCTCGGCACCGCGGGCCTGCGCCTCCTCGAAGGCGACCTGAGTAGCCTTAACGGAGACCTCGGAGCCGTCGACACCGACGACAACCGGGCCGTACTTGGTATCTTCCGTCACCGCGTTGTCATCGCGCACGACCACGACCGGGCACGAAGCGTGAGACACGACTGCGGCGGAGACTGACCCCAGCACCATGCCGGAAAGTCCGCCCAAACCGCGGGAACCCATGACGATCATCGTGGATTCCTTCGACAGATCTAGCAGCATGTCGATCGGGGATCCCTCCGCAACCGTGTGCCCGATCTTGATGTCGGGAGCGACCTCGAGAGCAATGTCGCGGGCATCTGCGATCTTGCGCAGACATTCGTTCTGCAGATCGTCGTACAGCTCCTGCGGGGGCACCATGCCTTCGGCGTAGAGGAACTGCGGCATGGTGTACGAGGACGCGAGACGCAGCGGAACGCCGCGCTTGTTAGCGGTGTTGGCCGCCCAACGGACGGCATTGTTCGACGGTTCGCCGCCATCAACAGCGACGACAACCATATCTTCACGGCTCATGAGGGTGCCTTTCCTCGTTCTTATCTGACACCCCCATCATACCGCCGCGGGGGTCGGTCTACTTGGGGATTTCGATCGGACGAGCCGGTTCCGCGTTAGCCGGGAAGAGGATGGTGTAGATCGTCCACAGGACATCCTTGATCGTCTTGCCGATACCTTCACTGAAGAAAGCCGTCAGTTGGCCCAGAATTGCATCAATATTCATGGGGAATAAGTTAGTACATGTGACAGAAGTTGGGAAGAGGAACCGTAAACCTTTACCTCCGCGCGACGGCCTCGGCGCGTCGCGAGCGCGTGTTCCGGACGATGAACCGTGGGTCGCCTGGGATTTCATTTGGCATCTTGTGTCCACACAGCGCCACCGCCACCCGCTTGACGACGAGTCCGCCGTGACATCCCGCTTCACCGCGGGCGAGGTCGTGCTTATCGACGGCACCCCCCTCACCCCCGGTGACCTAGTACGGCCAGGAACGGACGTCTTCTTCTACCGGCGCCCAGCTCCGGAGCCGCGCGTGCCGTTCGAAGTAACTGTCGTCTACGAAGACGACGCCATCATGGTGGTGAACAAGCCGCCGTTCCTGGCCACCATGCCCAGGGCATCACACATTACCGAAAGCGCGACGGTGCGTTTACGCCGTTCGACGGGAAACGAAGAACTCACGCCGGCGCACCGCCTCGACCGAATGACCTCCGGCCTTCTCTTATTCACCAAGAAGGCCTCCGTGCGGGGCGCTTACCAGCAACTCTTCGCGTCGCGGGCGGTCACCAAACTTTATGAGGCTGTGGCCGATGACATCGGCCCGTCGCTGCCCGCACGTCCATCAGCGAATTCGCCATTGGTATGGGAGCACCACATTGTGAAGCGGGAGGGTGCGCTGGCGTCGTCCATCACCGTAGATGCCATCCCGAACTCACTCACATACGTCACAGACATCACACCGTTGCAAGGAGGTGCTGCCCGATATCTCTTACAGCCGGTAACGGGCCGCACCCATCAGCTCCGAGTGCAGATGCACGCTGCCGGCGCTCCTATTCACGGGGATCCTGTCTATCCGGAGCTACTTCCAGCGTCTGCTGAAGATTTCACGAACCCAATGCTCCTGACGGCCGTCGGGCTCGCTTTCACCGATCCCCTAACCGGGGTGAAGCGAACCTTCAGTGCCCCAGGGTTCTCGGGACTAGCGACTCTGGGGCTGAAGCAGAAGGGACGTGCAAACAAATAGTGCACCTTGAAACCTCAGCGTTTGAAGCTGACCGTTTAAGGCCGGTGGGCAAGCGACGATCAAGGCTGCCGCAACGCACTCCGCGTTCCTACGACCCGATGTCCAATTAGTGGGAGCTAGCTTCCGTTACCGGCTGCAGCACCCTTGTTGTTCCATCTGTCCAACTGAGCGAAGTTGCCTAGAACAACGAGTAGCAGCCCAAACATACCCAGAACTGAGGCCAATCTGCCAATGATGTTTGGGTTACCGGACGAAAGGTCGTTGGTGATTCAGCGTGTGCCTTCGGCCCATGCGGAGGACTCTTCGGCCCGTGTGCGTGTGTTATTTGCGGTAGTGTCTGCTTGCGCTGCTACTACGGTGTCGGGTTGTGCCGGGGTGGTGTGTGCGTGTGCTGGGAGTGCGGCTCCGGTGGTGAGAATAGCTGCCATCGCGGTAGCTGCGAGTGTGGTGCGACCCATGATGTTTCCCCCTTTTTTTCACGGTTATGTGGTTCTATCTGTGAAGTGTTCGGGGGAGGAGGAATCGTTACAACCAGCGTGGGTTTAGGCAGACGCGGTTAACCCCCGGGGTGGCGCTGTGTGGCGCCGTTCCTCGGGGGTTGTTTGTGTCTGTATTGAGTTGTTTTTGTTGTTGTTGGTCGGCGGTAACTTACTCTCCCACACCCTCCCGGGTGCAGTACCATCAGC
>NZ_JAGPZA010000018.1:0-42940 GCF_024454095.1 Corynebacterium sp. CCUG 69979
TAGCCGTGGCTTACCCCGACCGATTCGCAGACTACTTGTAAACCAAACCCCCACACACAAACAATCGGACACCCTCGATACGAAGGAAAGCGCTTATACCAGTCACTTTTGGCGGCTGTTACTGCTGAGGAGAAAGAAAGTACAGAGGTATCCTTCCTCTCCAAGGAAGAAACAAAGGCTTTAGAGTTCGCACCACCAGAGGATATCGAGAGGTACTTCTCCGATGTTGATATGGTTGTGAATGCAACTAACGATGACCAGCACCTTTCAGTCCTGAAGATTCTCCAACATACTAAATGTTTCATCTTATCCGAAAAACCGTTGGCAGCTCCTGGAGAAAGAATCCCCGAAGGATTAAATGAAAAATGGAGCACGGATAATACCTTTGCTCTCAATTGTATTGAACGCTACTCTGCAGCAGCTACAGAAGTAAAGCAGAAGATTAGCGAATCGGGATTAACCGTAAATCGGATTGATTTTATCTGGGCAAAGAACAGGTTCGATGATCCTCGCCCGACGGTGGGAGTGGTTTCAGAAATTATTCACCCGCTTGATTTATGCTGCTACCTATCAGGCAGTGACACCGCTAATTTGCAGCTCCTAGACGCATCGATTGTTGGGTCTAATTACGGTTCACCGAGCAAAGTCCTGCCGGAAACCGCCC
Source organism: Corynebacterium sp. CCUG 69979 (assembly GCF_024454095.1). Lineage (NCBI taxonomy): Bacteria > Bacillati > Actinomycetota > Actinomycetes > Mycobacteriales > Corynebacteriaceae > Corynebacterium > Corynebacterium sp. CCUG 69979. The sequence goes on from NZ_JAGPZA010000018.1 coordinate 665, forward strand.
AAGTTACTTTCTGCTTGGCAGATACTATTGTGACCGGTTCTGCTAGCTTTGGATACTCCAGTAGGATGCGGAAAGTAAATATAATAGCCTCTTCAACCGATGGCGAGCGTGAATACTTTGAATTAACTTTTGATGATCCTCGATGGGACTACGATCATCTATCTCATTGGTCCTCCGCAGGATCTAAGGCTTGCAAAACCACCGTTTATGAACCCACCCTAGGCAACTATCCGGAGGGCTGCGACAAGCTGGTTCGTTTCTGGAAGGAATTATTGACAAACGAAAGGAACCCGCGCTTTACGACATGGCGTGAAGCTTTAGATCTTCACCAATTTTTGACAGAAATTAGCAGGTACCAGAAGGGGGCTGTACTCTACCCGTCTGGGCCCCAAAGGTTTCAACTTGACAGAAGTAGTTCCGAAAGATTGGGATAGCCATTAACTATTCTGGCGGAAACCTTGGCCGACTGACCTTTTCGCTAACGCAATACCCTCAGCCTGGCGCTCACGGATAATGGCCCGCTCAAACTTCGCAAACGAACCAAAATGCCGAGCATTGGATCCGCACGCGGATCCGTGGTGCCTTTCGCAAACGTGAGATTCTAATGAAGAAAAGTAACAGTCACGCCCGTGTCGGTAAGTTCATCAACCATACCGCGCGAATCCGTGTGCGCGGTGGAAACTATTGCTGACAACAGCCTGACAGAATCGTTTAGCGTCACGCGCAAGCGTGAAGTACTGCGCGCTCGGAACGTCTAATCCAATCATGTGCTACCAAGGAGGTTTCCAATGGTGCATGCGCTACAGTACGCACCGGCGACACTCTTAGTGCGACTTTGAACCTCGATGATTTCAAAGCCCTCACTTCGGTAACGTTGGAGCAAAATCAATCCTATAATCCATCCTCGCCTTTATAAAAGGGAATAAACTGAAGTGACATCATAGGGCACACTCCACAACTGCACCTGCGGGAAAATTATCTTTTAGGCCACTGGCGGACGGCCGGGATGGACACCTTCTGCAAAACCAGCTTCGTAGAGGAGATCGAGCACCTCGACCCCAGCTAGGTAGGCTTCAATTTCCTGCGCGTACAGCGGGAAAAGACCCAAGAAGTGGACTGTCTCACCGCCGAACTGTGTCTTGAGCAGGTCGAACTCAGTATCCAGGGAAACCGCGCCACCGAGAACGAATCCAGAGAAGTCACTGCCCGGATAGGTTTCCTCCAGGGACTCACCCCACTGGGAAGAGGAGCCGTACGACAACCACGAGTTCGTGCTCCGGGGCAAGCGCGCAGTCATCTTCAGCAAGTCTAGCGGCCATGAGATCCCTTCTCGCCCTTCATTCGCACTCGACGTGACCTCATCTAGGGGCCAGTCACCCGGCAGAGTCATGATCAACTCAATGCGATCGAAGTCTTCTCTGCCCTGAGGCATCTCCATCTTGTGCCAGCTCATACCGGACGTGACCAGTGTCCATAATGGACGCTCTTCGGTGGGCCGCCAGCAGTAGATGTGGACCGGTTGCCCGTCCAGTCCGAGTATTTCGTGGTAGCCCCAGTAGTCCTCACCGAGGACGGGGGTGAAGCGCGAAGCGACGAGGTCGTCGGGATTGAACTCTTGTCCTGCAATGTTGTCCATGGCTGGGGTCCTTCTGTGTGTGAATTCAGGGGTCAGGGAGAGTTACCAGCCGTCCTCGCCTGCTTCGACCTTGCTGTCAATCAGCGCGCGGATCGGCTCGTTGTACCACTCCTCCAAGATCTCGGCTTCCGCCAGGCGCATGGCTTGTCCGTGGCAACGACCAGTGACTTCACCCGGTATCCACGGGTTGCCACCGTTTTCTTCGCGCGAAGTGATCATCGCAGCGCTCGCAGGCTGCTTCGTTTGCGTCCTCGAAAGCGGCTTGAATCGTTTCCTCATCGGTAGGTCGACCAAGTTCCTCGTGTGCCGCACGAATCGTTTCTGGGAGAATCATTGTGGGCCTTTCTCAGCGTGGCGGTGTCAGCGTCAATATGGCAGGTGTTGTGGGGTGGTGCTAGGTAATGAGCTGTTTCCTGCCCCGATCCGCTGCACAGGGTCGAATTCAAACAGGGGACTTAGCGGTTGATCGGGGTCGGCTCGATCTTCCACACCTCGTTCGCGTAGTCGCGGATGGTGCGGTCGGAGGAGAAGCGGCCGGACTCGCAGATGTTGATCCAGCACATGCGTGCCCAGTGCAGCGGGTCCGCGTAGTACTCGGCTGCCATGCGGTCGCGGGTCTCCTTGTAAGAGTCAAAGTCACCGAGGACGTAGTACGGATCGGCGGTGTTCCAACCGCCGTCGATAAGCAGGGAGTCGCGCAGGTCGGCGAACATACCGGTGCCGGAGTCATCGAGGGTGCCGTCGGTAAGCGCATCGATCGCACGCTTGATGGCGGGGTTGTTCTCGTAGACCTCCTGGGGCTGGTAGTTCTCCTTGAGCTCCGGCAGCTCCTCCTCGCGTGCGCCGAAGATGTAGGCGTTGTCCTCGCCGACGGAATCGACGATCTCCACGTTCGCGCCGTCCATGGTGCCCAGGGTCAACGCACCGTTCATCATGAACTTCATGTTGGAGGTACCGGAAGCTTCCTTACCGGCGGTGGAGATCTGCTCGGAGACGTCGGTGGCAGGAATGATCTGCTCTGCCGGGGAGACGTTGTAGTTCTCCACGAACACAACGCGCAGGAACTCGGAGACCTCCGGGTCGTTGTTGACTAGGTCGCCGATGGCGTTGATGAGTTTGATGATGCCCTTGGCGCGGTCATAACCGGGTGCTGCCTTCGCACCGAAGATGAAGGTGCGCTTGGGCACGTCACGCTCACCGTCGTGCTTGATGCGGAAGTACAGGTCCAGGATGTAGAGCGCGTTGAGCAGCTGGCGCTTGTACTCGTGCAGGCGCTTGATCTGGGTGTCGTAGACGGACTCGGGATCGATCTCCACGTGCTCGTGGACGCGGACCCAGTCGGCAAAGTCGCGCTTGTTGGAGGACTTGATCGCGCGCAGTTCCTTCATCACTGCGTCATCGTCAGCGTAGCGGCGCAACTCCTTGAGCTTGTCCATGTCGGTGACCCATGCGTCAGAACCGACGAGACGGTCCAGCAACTCCGACAGACGCGGGTTGCACATGCGCAGCCAACGGCGCGGGGTGACGCCGTTGGTCTTGTTGTTGAACTTCTCCGGGTACAGCTCGTGCCAGTAACCCAGGGTGTCGCGTTTGATGATCTCGGTGTGGATCGCGGCGACACCGTTGATGGAGTACGCGGCGTAGCAGGCGATCCACGCCATGTGCACCTTGTTGTCGTGCACGGGCGAGTATTGGTGAATCGTGTCGGGAGAAAGCTGGCGGGACGCCATGTCCTCGCGGTAGCGGCGGTCGATCTCCACAACGATCTCCCACACGCGGCCGAAGAGCTGCTGGAAGATGGATACATCCCAGGTCTCCAGGGCCTCCTGGAGGACAGTGTGGTTGGTGTAGGCGAACGTGTTGGTGACAACGTCCCAGGCATCTTCCCAGGTCATGCCGTGGTCATCGAGCAGAATGCGCATGAGCTCCGGGATGCCCAGCACCGGGTGGGTGTCGTTGAGCTGCACGGAGTTGTAGTCGGCAAAACCGCGCAGGTCGTCCCCGTGGTGCTCGATGTAGTTGTCCACCATCTCCTGCAGCGAGGCGGAGACGAAGAAGTACTGCTGGCGCACGCGCAGCACCTTGCCGTCGTAGGTGGTGTCGTTCGGGTAGAGCACGCGGGTCAGGTCGTGCACGGCCTCGCGCTCGAGGATGGCGTCAGAGAAGCGCTGGGAGTTGAATGCGTCGTAGTCGAACTCGCTCATCGGGGAGGCGTCCCACAGGCGCAAGGTGCCTACGTTGTCGGTGCCGTACCCGGTGATGGGCATGTCGTAGGGGATGGCACGGACGTGCATGTCGTCGAATTTGACGATGCGCTGCTGCGTGCCGCGGCGGACCGCGAACGGGTGGAAGCTCTCGCGCCACGCGTCCGGGTGCTCTTTCTGGAAGCCGTCGACGATTTCCTGGCGGAACAGGCCGTAGCGGTAGAGGATGCCGTAGCCGGTGACCGGGTAGTCCTGCGCGGCGGCAGAGTCGAGGAAGCACGCAGCCAGGCGGCCCAGGCCGCCGTTGCCCAGCGCGGCGTCGTGCTCAGCTTCGAGCACATCGAGGAAGTCGTGGTCATTCTCTGCTGCTGCGCGCTTCGCATCGTCCACCAGCCCAAGGTTGGTCAGGTTGTTCAGCAGCGCGCGACCCATGAGGAACTCTGCGGAGAAGTACGCCTGCTGGCGGGTGGCAGAGTACGCCTCGCGAGTAGCCTCCCACTTGTCGCCGATGTTCTCGATGACGGCCAGGGACAGGCCGGTCCAGAACTTCTTGCGGGATGCGGAGTCGGGGGCGGAACCAGAGACCGAGCGGACGTGGCCTCCAACAGTGTCAACGAATGCGGGCGGATGTGCTGGCATGTTCATTGCGGTGTTTACCTCAGTTATTCATCTGGTTTCATCAGGGTGCGCTTTCGTGCGCCTGCCACTGTACCGAGATTGCGGATACTGGGTGCCGCCCCAACTAGTGCACCCGCGCAACATCAGACGACATCGACCAGCACCGAGCAGCATCGGGTAATCCCGAGCAACGCAGGGCTACTGCAGCACTGGGTTGTAGCGCAACGCGTTGCGCACGGGCGAGCATTCTGTGGCGATGCGCAGCCTGTCGGCGAGTCGTCCCTCTTCACGCAACCGGTAGAGGTTGCTCACCATGCGGTCGCGGATATCGTAGGGGGACAAGGTGTTCACGTAGACTTTGGTGCCGCCTTCGAAGCCGGCCAGGGTGGATACACGCCATTTCAGGTTGATGTGCCACGGCATGGGCATGTCCAGGTCGATGGGTTTGTGGTGCCACTCTTCGTTGCTGGGCACTTCGGGGCCGGTCGCTGCGTGGGCGGCGTGAATGAGGTCGGACATCCCGCGCACCTCGTCTGCTGTTTGCAGCCACGGTTCCGGGGTCGCGGACTTGGAGTAAATGTTCATGGTGGGGTAGCGGTGGCCGATGCCCGCCGTCATCACTGCGTGATCGTTCTCCGCGATGATGAGGTTGTGGTAGCTGGCGTAGTTGATGCCCCACTCGTTGTAAATGTTGGGGTTCTGGCGCAGTTTGTCTATCTCAAAGTCGGCTTGCACACCGCGTTCGTCGATCGCAACGAGCTGCTTGTGCAGATGGTCGAACGAGGCACCGGCAGGAGCGAGCCAGTTTTGGAAGACGGACACGTACGGCGCGTAGCGGTTGCGTTCATAGAGGTCGCGCAAGGAATCGATGGTGAACGCAATGAACGCGTGGTGCTCGTCGGGCGTCAGGGTGCCGGAGGACGCGAGCTGGGAAGAGTCCTGCGCGCCGTCGACAAAGTGGCGGCTGCCGATGATCACGTCGTGTCCGCCGCCGAAGTAGGCGGGCACGTGCGCGAGCAATTCCTCTTCGGTCAGGTTGTCGTCGTGGCCGCCGGCTTTCAGGCGCATGCGCACGACGTCGAAGACGTGGTGGCGCCCGGCATCGTCGGCGAGGTAGCGCTCCATGTGGTCTTCGCGGGAGGTGTCCATGTGGAAGCCGTAGTTCTTCGCCCAGTAGTCGTAGGAGACGATCTCGAAGAGGTTAGGCACGCGGCGGAACATCGGCTGCGTGTCGTCTAATTCATGCGGCAACAGGTCGCGGAGGATCTCCCACCCGCCGTCGCGCTGGACAATGCGGGATTTCTCCGGCGGGGTCTTCAGCTTACGGTCCGCGCAGAAATTGCAGGAGTCGGTGAAGTCGTGCGGCTCCAGGGAGTGCGGTTCTTGCTTGGGTACGGCCAGCGGCCGGTTGCCGCGCCCCGGCACCGTCCACACCTGGGTGCCCGAGAACGGGTTGTACTGTTTGATGGTTCCGTCCGCCATGTGGCTGATCGGGTCGCGGTGAGTCATGCTCCTCAAGGCTATTAGCTAGTCTGTTTTCATGCCTGCTATTCAGTTTGACGTGCTTGTTCCCGACGATTCCGCCGCGCGCGAAGTGGGGGAGGCATTCACGCGTGCGGTGGAGATTTTGGTGCGGCGCGGCAAGCTTAGCGACGGCTCCGTCCGCCACACCGGCACACCCGACCTCCACGGGGACACCCTTGAGCAGCTGCGCGGCGCCTACCGCGAAGAGCGTGGGGAAGAGCCGGACGGGGCAGTCGTGCACCGCTACGTCATTGAGGCCGACGGGGCTAGTTCCATCAACAGCCTGGCCATGGGCTTGTCGCGCGTACTCACCCCGAAGGCGGATTTGCCGAAGGATTCGGTGGCGCTGGAGCGCCAGATGGACTTCGAGCTTCCGGCTGTCTATCCCTGGGCCGTGGAAGTGTTGAGGTAATCCACCGCGGCCTGGGCGCCGGCGCGAATGAGTTGATTGCGAACGTCCTCCTCGGACTCGCCGGGCTCACCGATCTCCACCGTGATCACATCGTCCGGCAGCTCTTCTTCGAAGCCGCCCGCGATGACTGCGACGGTAGCACCGGTGCCCTCGGCGAGCTCGGCGACGACGGAGACCACCTTGCCGCCCGCGGACTGCTCGTCGTATGTGCCCTCGCCGGTGACTACGAGGTTAGCCCCAGCGATCTTCTCCTTGAGGCCGTAGGAAGAGGCGACGGTGCGGGCACCGGAGACGACGTGGACGTGCTCGTCGTTGCCGTGCAGGAACCGCGACAGCCACGTGATGCCCACGGGCAGCGCGCCGGCGGCACCATAGCCGAGCTGGTCCGGGTCGATGCCGGCGAACTCGCAGAAGTGGTGCAACGCGGCGTCGACACGCTCGATGTCTTCGTCGCTGGCACCCTTCTGTGGACCGAAGATGCGGGCAGCGCCACGTGGGCCGGTTGCGGGGAACTCGGAGTCCGCCAAGAGCACCCAGTCCACAGACGCTGCCGGAATGTTCAGCTGCGCGGTGTCGATGTCGTGGAGGTCGCCCAAGTTCCCGCCGCCGTGGCGCAGGGGATGCCCGTTGGCATCCATCGGGTTGGCGCCTAGGGCAACGAGGATGCCGGTGCCACCGTCGATCGTGGCAGATCCGCCCATGCCCAGCACGATCGTTTTCGCGCCGCGGCTCTGCGCGTCAGCGATGAGGACCCCAGTGCCGTAGGTGTCGCCAGTGAGTGGGACAGGCTTGTCCTTGACAGCGGGTAGGCCTGTTGCTGCCGAGACGTCGATGTACGCGGTTTCCTCCGCGGCGTTGTAGACGTAGCTCGCCTCGGTGAGACGTCCAGCGGCATCGGTGGTGGGGAGAGTGACCACGGTGCCGTCGAAAAGCGAAGAAGTGCCTTCGCCCCCGTCCGCCATAGGCATGTGCTCAATGTCACAGTCGATGATGACGGACCGGATTCCTTCCGCAATCCATTCCGCAGCGTCGGCGGCAGAGGCCGTGCCCTTGAACGAGTCTGGGGCGACGATGACGCGGATGGTCCGCGCATCTGGCTGAAAATTAGCAGGTAGTCCCGCGTTGCCTTCGTCGTCGTTACGCGGGCCGAGGGCGGGGTAGGAGTGCGTCATCGAGGTCCTTTGTTCTTTGCTCATCCAGCTGGGTGTTGCCGGACGCGGTAGGTTCATTGCTGCTAGTTCACCGAAGACGATAGCAACGGGATGGCAGGAAAGAAGCGCGGTCGGCCGAGGCGGGACTATAGTGCTTACCTGTCAACCGTTAGAAAAGGAAAGGATCCAGCATGGCTAACTACGACGATGAAATGTCCGGTTACTACGACAAGCTGCTCCGCCGCAACGCCGGCGAACCCGAGTTCCACCAGGCAGTCGCTGAAGTCCTCGACTCCCTGAAGATCGTCCTGCAGAAGGATCCTCACTACAACGACTACGGCCTCATCGAGCGCCTCTGCGAGCCGGAACGCCAGATCATCTTCCGCGTGCCGTGGGTCACTGACTCCGGCGAGGTACGCGTTAACCGCGGCTTCCGCGTCCAGTTCAACTCCGCACTGGGACCTTACAAAGGCGGCCTACGCTTCCACCCGAGCGTGAACCTCGGCATCATCAAATTCCTCGGCTTCGAGCAGATCTTCAAGAACTCCCTGACCGGCCTGCCCATCGGCGGCGGCAAGGGCGGCTCCGACTTTGACCCGAAGGGCAAGTCCGAGCAGGAGATCATGCGTTTCTGCCAGTCCTTCATGACAGAGCTGCACCGCCATATCGGTGAGTACCGCGATGTTCCGGCGGGTGACATCGGTGTCGGCGGCCGCGAGGTCGGCTACCTATTTGGCCAGTACCGCCGCCTTTCTAACGAGCACGAGTCCGGTGTCCTCACCGGCAAAGGCCTGACATGGGGCGGCTCCCTGGTCCGCACCGAGGCCACCGGCTACGGCGTTGTCTACATCACCAACGAGGCCATGAAGCACAACGGTGACTCCTTTGACGGAGCTAAGGTCATCGTCTCTGGCTCCGGCAACGTAGCCACCTACGCCATCCAGAAGGCGCAGGAGCTTGGCGCCACCGTCATCGGTTTCTCCGACTCGTCCGGCTGGGTGGAGACGCCGAACGGTGTCAACCTTGAGCTGCTCCGTGAGATCAAGGAAGTCCGCCGCGGCCGCGTTGACGAGTACTGCAAGGAGGCAGAAGGTACCTTCCACTCCGACGGCTCCATCTGGGACCTGTCCGCCGATGTCGCTCTGCCGTGCGCAACCCAGAACGAGCTCGACGGCGATCACGCCCAAAAACTCGTGGACAACGGCGTGAAGTACGTCGCCGAGGGCGCGAACATGCCGTCCACTGCCGATGCCATTGAGGTCTTCCGCAAGTCCGGCACCCACTTCATTCCGGGCAAGGCCGCTAACGCCGGCGGCGTGGCAACCTCCGCCCTGGAGATGCAGCAGAACGCCTCCCGTGACTCCTGGTCCTTCGACTACACCGACGAGCGTCTCAAGCGCATCATGGAGAACATCTTCCGCAACGTTTCCGACACCGCGGCAGAGTACGACCACGAAGGTGACTACGTTGTCGGCTCCAACATCGCCGGCTTCAAGAAGGTCGCCGACGCTATGCTTGCTCAGGGCGTTATCTAGCCTGATCTAGGCTGCGCCACCTGCAACACACCGCCCCGGCCTGCCGGGGCTTTAGTGTTTCTACCAGTACTTTAGAAGTCATGTACCGCGTATTTGAAGCATTGGATGAGTTGGTCACCACTGTCGAGCAGGCTTACGGCGTGCCCATGACATCGAACTGCATGGTTCCCCGTAACGAAGTGCTCGCGCTGCTTGACGACATCCGCAACGCCCTCCCCGTCGAAGTCGACGATGCACAAGACGTCCTGGACAAGCAGGACGAGATTCTCCGCGGCGCTGAGGAGCGCGCAGACGAGATGATTGTCGAGGCCGAAGATCAGGCTCAGCGCCTCGTCTCCGATGCCCACAACGAGTCCGAGTCGATGCTGGGTGAGGCGCAGCAGCGCGCCACCATGCTCGTTGCCACCGCCGAAGACGACGCGAACACGCTCGTCGACCGCGCACGCGAGGAGGCCGACACAACGGTCGACCGCGCCCGCCGCGAGTCCGAGCGCCTGATCGCCGACGGTAACGAGTCCTACGAGCGTTCCGTCGCCGAAGGCCGCGAAGAACAGCAGCGTCTTGTTTCCGAAGCTGAGGTCACCCGCCGCGCCGACGAGGAAGCGCACCGTATCGTCGAAACCGCCCACACCGAGTCCAACCGCCTGCGCACTGAGTGCGATGAGTACGTCGACTCCAAGTTGGGTGAGTTCGAGGAAACGTTGACCAGTGTGCTGCGCACCGTCTCCTCTGACCGTTCCGCTCTGCGCCACGGCGCCGGAGCATCCGGCCGCGCTACGCACGCCGACGGGTACGCTCGTTACGACCGTGAGCGCGCTGAGCGTCCAGAGCGCCCCGACCGTGCCGATCGCGCCCGTCGCCCGCGCTCGAACTAACGCATCACGGCCCCTGCCACCTGCTCTGCCTGAATCTGTCGCGGGGGCGGGGACGCGGTAGGCTTGTGCGCGTTATGGCTACGAATCCGTTTGTCTTCGATGTAGCCGACGTCCTGCGCGGCGACGGCCTTCCGAAAACTCTCACTTATACCGGCCCATCCCCTTCACGCATCGGTCCCGAGATGATCGCCATCCCGGAAGGCGCCGAAGTTGAGGTGGAGGCAACGATCACGCCACTGGGCAGTGGCGTGATCGTTGATGCTACAGCGACCGCTCAGCTCCAAGGCCAGTGCGTTCGCTGCCTGCGTCCCCTCACCCCGACCGAGACCCTGACCGTCTCCCAGGTCTTTTCCGGTGGCGACGACTTCATCACCGGCGACGCTGAGGATGACGCGGATGCCGGCTCCGGCGACGATGTGCCCCGCATTGTGGACGACACAGTTGATTTGGAACAGGCGTTTGTCGACGAAGCAGGCCTGAACCTGCCGTTCAACCCCACCTGCCAGCCGGAGTGCCCGGAAGATTCCGAGGTTCCCGCGCCCGACGGTATCTCCGAAGAAGAGACGGACCGCGTCGACCCGCGCTGGGCCGGTTTGGAGAAGTTCCTCGGCGACGGGGACAGCGGGAGCAAATAGTGCCGCGGGCGAAGAAGAACAAGATCTCGGGTTCTCAGGCGTGGGCTGAGGCGTTCGCGGGAATCGATCACGCTTCACTGCTCGAGCGTCTCGGTGTTGACGTTGAGCCTGATCTGCTGAAACTGGCGCTGACTCACCGGTCTTTCGCGAATGAGCACGGGACCCTACCGAACAACGAGCGTCTCGAGTTCGTTGGTGACGCCGTGCTGGGCCTCACGATTGCCAACGAGCTGTTCGACCGTTTCCCGTCCCGGCCGGAGTCTGACCTGTCGCCCATGCGCGCCCGCATCGTCTCGCGCTACGGGTTGGCGGATGTTGCTCGCAGCATCGACCTCGGCGCACACGTCCTTTTGGGGAAAGGCGAGGAAGCCACCGGTGGCCGCAAGAAGGACTCGATCTTGGCGGACACGACCGAGGCTGTGCTGGGTGCGATCTACCGGCAGCACGGCTTTGATGTGACCCGCGACGTGATTACCCGGCTCTTCGACGACAAGATCGAGAACGCGCATTGGATCCAGGACTGGAAGACGGAGCTGCAAGAACGCGTCGCAGAGCTCGGCGGCAACCCGCCCGTCTACACCGCCACGGCCAAGGGGCCGGAGCACGAGCAGATCTTCACCGCCGAAGTCGCCATCGACGGGGTTCGCCGTGGCGTAGGCCGCGGCCAGAACAAGAAGACAGCGGAGCAGAACTCGGCCCGCGAGGCATTCTTCTTCCTCAAGGAGCACCCTGAAGCTGTCGCGCTGAGGCAGAAGTAAATGCCCGAACTCCCCGAAGTCGAGGTGGTCCGGCGGGGGTTGGACACGCACATCGTCGGCAGCACCTTCGACACCGTCGAGGTGCTTCACCCGCGCGCTGTGCGCGGCAACGATGTCGATCTCACGGAGATCCTGCCTGGCCTGAGTGTCACGGGCACAGGTAGGCGCGGCAAGTTCATGTGGCTCGAGCTTTCCGACGGCGCCGCGGTCATGGTCCACCTCCGCATGTCCGGCCAGATGATCGTCGGGGAACCAGGGCTCGTCGACAGCCCTCATCTGCGCATCCGCGCGCTCATGCACGGCGTGGGTTCCGCGCCATTCGAGCTCGACTTCATTGACCAGCGCACATTCGGGTCCTGGCAGTATACGCAGCTTATCGACGGCATCCCCGCCGCCATCCCGCATATCGCCCCGGACCCGTTCGAGACGGATTTTGACCCAGTGGCTACCGCCCGTGCGATCCGGAAGAAGAACGTGGCCATTAAGACGGTTTTGCTGGACCAGTCGGTGGTCAGCGGCATCGGTTCTATTTATGCCGACGAGGCGATGTGGGCTGCATGGATCAAACCCACCCGCAAGGGGCGCGCCCTACGGCAGCGCGACGCAGTCCGGTTGCTGGAGGAATCTCGCGCCGTGATGGCCCGCGCGCTCCAGGCAGGCGGAACGAGCTTCGATTCGCTCTACGTCAACGTCAACGGCGCCTCCGGTTACTTCTCCCGATCCTTGAATGCGTACGGGCAGGCGGACGAGCCGTGCGCCCGCTGCGGTACCCCCATCGCCCGGACCGTGGTCAATGGCCGATCCAGTTATTTTTGCCCGGTCTGCCAGGTGCTTTAGGCACTGCTCCAAGTAACCGTTACGTCGATGGGGCGGGTTGCCGATAAACTCCCCGGCATGGAAACCGCCTTAAACGTTGTTGACGGCACCATCAACGACATTCTCTGGACATACATCGTCCCATTCTTCCTGGTGCTGGGTGGGCTGTACTTCGGCCTGCGCACGATCTTCGTGCAGATTCGGTCTTTGCCGGACATGTTCAAAGCCATTACCGAGTCCCCAAAGGGCAAGGACCGGGAAGGGCGCGACCTGGATGAGGAATACGGCGGGCTCTCCGCGTTCAAGTCCTTCACCATCTCTGCTGCCTCCCGTGTGGGCACCGGCAACGTCGCCGGTGTTGCCCTGGCTATCTCTGTCGGCGGTCCCGGCGCTGTGTTCTGGATGTGGATGCTCGCCCTTCTCGGCGGAGCGACGGCGTTCGTTGAGTCGACGCTTGCCCAGCTGTGGAAGACCAAGGACGAGGACGGCAACTACCACGGTGGTCCGGCCTACTACATGACCCGCGGTCTCGGCTGGGCACCGCTGGCCACGATCTTTTCCGTCTTTCTCGCGTTGACCTACGGGTTCGTCTACAACGCCATCCAGACCAACTCGATCGTTGAGGCAGTCGGCGGTTCTTTGGGCACCGACTCCCTTGTGATGAAGGGCGTTGTCGCAGCCGTTATCGCGGCGCTGACGGCAGTGGTCATTTTCGGCGGTGTCACGCGCATCGCTAACTGGACCCAGGTCATCGTGCCGTTCATGGCCGGCGCATACATCATCATGGGTGTCACCGTCGTTGTGTTGAACATCGGCGAGGTCCCTGGCATGGTCAGCCTCATCGTGGGCCACGCCCTCGGCTTCCAGCAGGTTGCTGGTGCCACGGTCGGCTTAGCGCTCATGCAGGGCATGCGCCGCGGCTTGTTCTCCAACGAGGCCGGCATGGGCTCCGCCCCGAACGCCGCTGCGACTGCAACCGTGTCCCACCCGGTCAAGCAGGGCCTAGTGCAAACGCTCGGCGTGTACTTTGACACCCTCATCGTCTGTTCCATCACGGCCTTCGTCGTGCTGCTCGGCCCGGCGGTGAGTTACGGAAAAGACGACATCCAGGGCGCCGCGTTGACCCAGTCCGCGCTGGCTGATTCCGTCGGTGCATGGGGCGCCCACGCGATCACATTCATCCTGTTCTTCCTGGCGTTCTCCTCCGTGCTGGGCAACTACTACCTTGCACAGGCCAATGTGGAGTACCTGACGGAGAACAAGACCGTCATGCTCGTCTTCCGCCTTGTGGTGATTGGCTTCGTCATCTTCGGTGCATTCGGCTCCGTGCCGCTCGTGTGGGCGCTCGGCGACACCATGGCTGGTCTGCTGGCCGTCTTCAACATCGCGGCAATTGTTCCGCTTGGCGGAGTGGCCATCAAGCTGCTGAAGAACTTCAACGAGCAACGCCAGCAGGGCATGGATCCGGTCTTCCACCGCGACATGCTGCCTGAGGTGAAGAACGTCGAGTTCTGGGACGGCTCCGACCCAGTCACCCGCCGCAGCATCGAAGATCGTGTCACCGCACGCGATGCACGCCGCTCTGGCGAAAGCAACGACGAGGGCGGGCTGACAGAAGCACGCTAATCTGGTCTGCATGGCAGACACACGCATGACAGCCCACGTTCACGGACACGTCCAAGGCGTGGGCTTTCGCTATTGGGTGAAATCCCAGGCGAAGAAGCACAACATCACCGGTTACGCGAAGAACCTCGAAGATGGCCGCGTGGAGGTTGTGGCTGAGGGGGAAGAGGCGGACGTCGATAAGCTTCTGGCGCTGTTGCGCGAAGACCCGTCGACGGCCGACCGCCCGGGGAACGTGACTCACGTGGAGGCGCAGCACAGTGAGCCGAAGGGCGCGCAGGGTTTTGAGGAGCGGTAGGTACTCCGTCAACTAACTGTCGACTAGAATCACCCGAATGCACCTCAGTTCGTTGACGCTTAAAGGATTCAAGTCCTTCGCGTCGTCGACGACGATGAAATTCGAGCCGGGCATCTGCGCGGTCGTTGGCCCGAACGGTTCTGGCAAGTCGAACGTGGTCGATGCGCTGGCGTGGGTGATGGGGGAGCAGGGGGCCAAGAATCTCCGCGGCGGGAAGATGGAGGACGTCATCTTCGCTGGTGCTGGCGAGCGCAAGCAGCTCGGCCGCGCGGAGGTGACGCTGACGTTCGACAACTCGGACCGCAAGCTGCCAATCGAGTACACGCAGGTGGCCATCACCCGCCGCATGTTCCGCGATGGCGCGTCGGAGTATGAGATCAACGGCTCCAAGGCTCGCCTGATGGATATTCAGGAGCTGCTGTCGGACTCAGGCATTGGCCGCGAGATGCACATCATCGTCGGCCAGGGCAAGCTCAATGAGATTCTCGAGTCGCGCCCGGAGGACCGCCGCGCGTTCATCGAGGAAGCTGCCGGTGTGCTCAAGCACCGCCGCCGCAAGGAGAAAGCACAGCGCAAGCTGACGGGCATGCAGGCGAACCTGGACCGCCTCACCGACCTCACCGACGAGCTGGGCAAGCAGCTCAAGCCGTTGGCGCGCCAAGCTGAAGCCGCGCAGCGGGCGGCGACAGTCCAGGCGGATCTGCGCGACGCTCGCCTGAAAATCGCAGGCCACAGGGTTGTCACTCTTCGCGCGTCGCTTATCGACGCCACTCGCGCAGCCGAACTCCACGCCCAGAAAGTCCGGGACGTCACCGCCGAGTTGGAAGACGCCGAAGGGCACCAGCAGACAGTAGAAGAAAACCAGGCACGCGCGACGGCCGCTGCTGACGCTGCGCAACAGCTCTGGTTCGGCCTGTCGTCGCTGGCAGAGCGAACGTCGGCGACACTGCGCATTGCCTCCGAACGCGCCCGTCATGCTGACGAGATTGTGGACTACCGCGGCCAGGATCCGAAGAAACTGATCGCGCTCGCCGAGCGGGCGGAGGAAGACCATGCCGCGAAACAGGCCGCGCACGACAAGGCCCAGGCTGCATTGAACGCTGTGCTGTCCGAAGTCGCGGAACTGAAGGAGAAAGCCGCCGCGGCCGAAGCTGAGCACAAAGCCCAAGTCAGGGCGATTGCTGACCGGCGTGAAGGCGTAGTCCGCCTGCTCGCCCAGGAGGAAAGCCAAGCAGGAGCGGTTGAGTCCGCCCAGCAAGAAGTGGAAAGGCTTGCGGCAGCGGCGGAGGAGACGCGCCAGCAGGCCCGCAATGCGGAGGAGCAGGCGGCTCAAGCTGCTGAGAAGCTGGCGTCCGTCGACAGTGAGCGGGAACCTCTCGTCCAGGCGCACACCCGCGCCGGGGCGGAAGCCGATGCGGCGGAGAAGCGCCTCGACCAGCTCCGTGAGGAGCAAAAACAGCGTGAGAAGACTGTCTACTCTCTATCTGCACGCATCTCCACACTCGCTGAAACCGCCCCGGTCGCCGACGCGGCCGATGTCTTAGGCCAAGGTTTCGCCCCGTTGGCCGACTGGGTCAAGGCAGAAGCAGGGTTGGAGAAAGCCTTGGCAGCGGCGCTCGGCCCGCACGCTGAGGCTCTCGCTGGCGAGGTCGGCGAGGAGGTTGCAAGTGAGCTCGGTCAGGCGACGCGCACAGTGGTGGTGGACACCCAGGCCGGTGGCCGCTCCTGGCGTCTCGACGGTGCACCCCCAGCCGGTACGACCTGGCTGCTCGATCACGTGACACTGGCACCGGAGATCACCGGCCCTGTCACGCGCGTGCTTGTCGATGTCATTCTGGCCAAGAATGTCACCTCCGCCCGTGCTGCGGTGCAGGATGATCCGCGCCTGCGTGCCGTGACGGCGGGCGGCACCGTCGTCGGTGAGGGCTGGATCGCGGCCGGATCCGGTGGTGCGTCGTCGGTTGAGGTCGCCGCCCAGATAGAACAAGCGACAGCGGAACTGGAACGCGCTCAGGCTGCGCTCGATGAGCTCTCCGGCACCCTTGAGGGCGCGAAGATCGCTGCGGAGGAAGCCCGGGTCGCAGCCGCCTCAGCGAAAGCTGCGCTCAAGGAGCATGACGCCCACGCCGCCTCGTGGAAACGCGACCAGCTGCGCCTGACCAGTCAGGCGCAGCAGGCGCGGCAGCAGCATGAGCGCGCCGCCAAACAAGCCACCGAGGCAGAAATCCGGCTCGCTGACCGGGTGAAGCACCTTGCGGAGACCCGCGACCGGCTATCCCGGGTCGAGCAGCCCGACACCGACGAAGAGGCAGATTCTACTGCCCGCGACGAGGCTGCTGCGCAATTAGCGGACGCCCGATCCCGCGAAATGGAAGCCACACTGGCCGCCCGTTCCGCCCAACAGGCGGTGGAGCAGGTTGCGGGCCGGGGCGCTGCGCTGCGTCGTCAAGCGGAAAGCGAACAGCAAGCCAAAGCACGTCATGAGGCGGCAATGGCGCGGAAGCGAGCCCAGGCACAGCTCGCGCAGACCGTGGCAGCGCACGCCGAAACGCTGCAGGAACGCATCGCCGACGCGCTCAACCGCGCGACCGAACAGCGCGACGAGCTCACCTCCCAGGTCAAGCAGCTCACCGTCGCGCAGTCACAGGCGCGCGACAAAGTCAGCGCGTTGCGCCAGCAACTGAGCCGGCTTGGTGACACCGCGCACGCCGCTGACATCGCCCGTGAGCAGGCGCAGGTGCGCATTTCCGAGGCGGAGGAGAAGATCGTCGAGCAGCTCGGCATCGCCATCGACGATCTTCTCGAGGGGTACACGCCCGGCGAAGACTTCGACAAGGATGCCGAAACCAAGCGCCTCAAGCAGGCCGAGAAGGATCTCGCCGCGTTAGGCAAGGTCAACCCGCTGGCGCTGGAAGAGTACAAGGCGATGGAGGAGCGGTACAGCTTCCTGTCCACCCAGCTCGCTGATGTCGTCCAGGCGCGGAAAGATCTCACCGGGGTGATCGATGACGTCGATAAGCAAATCCTGCAGCTGTTCACCGACGCGTGGCACGACGTGGAACGCGAATTCCCCCGCGTATTCCAGACGCTGTTTCCCGGCGGTGAAGCGCGCCTGTTGCTGACCGACCCGTCGGACATGCTCGCCACCGGGATCGAGATCGAGGCGCGTCCCCCGGGCAAGAAGGTCAAACGGCTCTCGCTGCTCTCCGGCGGGGAGAAGTCACTCACGGCGTTGGCGATGCTCGTGGCCATTTTCCGTGCCCGCCCGAGCCCGTTCTACGTGTTGGACGAGGTCGAAGCAGCGCTTGACGACGTCAACCTTCGCCGCCTGATCGCCCTCCTTGAGGAGCTCCGCGAGGACTCGCAGCTCATTGTGATCACCCACCAGAAGCCAACGATGGATGTCGCGAACGTGCTCTACGGCGTGACCATGCGTGGCGACGGTGTGACCCGCGTGATCTCCCAGCGCATGAGCCCCTCACCGCAGCCGCAGGAGTAGGGTGCCGTCCCGCCCGCCGTGATCTGGTGGCACTATGGGGGCCATGATGAATTCAACCGTTCTGTGGATCATTGTCGCCGTCATCGTGGTGCTGCTCATCATCGTGGGCATCATCGTGGTGGTAGGCAACAACCGCAAGAAGTCCAAGACCGTCTCCTTCGACAAAGTGGAGCCGGAGGAGCCGAAGGAACTCACCCAGCAGGAGAAGTCCGGTAACTACCAGGCAAAAGGCGGCTTCAACTTCGCTCCGGCGGGTGCGGCGACCGCGGAGAAAGAGCCCGTGCGTGTCGACGAGCCCTTGAACACGCCGACACCCGCCGAGCCTGAGCCGGCAGCTGTTGAGGCCAGCGCTGAGCCTGATGCTGTGGTGGATGTTGACGGTGATCCGGTCGCCGACGACGACATCGTCGAGGTCGACGAGCCTGTCGAGGTCGAGGAGCCGGTTGAGGAAGAGCTGGTTGAGGACGAACTGCTTGATGACGCACCGGCCGAGGCTGTTGATCCGGACGGTTTGAGCGTGGGTAAGCCACTCGGGGCGATGTCCGACGATCCGGAAGCTGGTGCGGCTGATGATGCAGCTGAGGATGCCGTGTCTGCCCAGGTGCACGACGACGCAGCCGATGTTGCCGAGCCGGCTGCCCCGGTCAACCAGACCCCGGAGGAGGAAGCAGAAGAAGCGGCTGAAATCGCCCGCACCACTGCGGATGTGGCTGAGGAAGCCCGTGCGCAGACCCCGGTGCCCGGAGGCGAACCTGCCCCTCAGCAGCAGCCAGTGGATGACATTGCCCCGGCAGCTGGCCGCATCGGCCGTTTGCGCGGTCGCCTGTCGCGCTCCCAGAACGCCATCGGTCAGGGCCTGCTGGGCATTCTCACCGCCGGTGATCTGGACGAGGACGCGTGGGAGGAAATCGAAGACACCCTCATCATGGCGGACCTCGGTGCAGAGCTGACCATGAAGGTGACGGAGAATCTGCGCGAGAAGATCGCTGAGCGCGGTGTGGCCTCTGAGGAAGAAGCTCGCGCCATGCTGCGTGAGACCCTCATCGAGGCAGGCCGTCCCGAGCTGGACCGCTCCATCAAGGCGATGCCGAACGAGGGCAAGCCCGCCGTCATTCTCGTCGTGGGTGTGAACGGCACCGGCAAGACCACTGCGACGGGCAAGCTTGCCCGCGTGCTCATCTCCATGGGCCACCGCGTTGTGCTGGGCGCGGCCGATACCTTCCGTGCTGCAGCCGCCGACCAGCTTGAGACCTGGGGTCGCCGTGTCGGTGCGTCCACGGTCCGTGGTGCTGAGGGTGCTGACCCCGCCGCAGTTGCTTTCGACGCCGTGAAGACCGGCGTGGAGGAGCAGGCTGACGTGGTCATCGTCGACACCGCCGGGCGCCTGCACACCTCGACCGGCCTGATGGATCAGCTGGGCAAGGTCAAGCGCGTCGTCGAGAAGAAGTCTCAGGTCGATGAGGTGCTGCTCGTCCTCGACGCGACGGTGGGGCAGAACGGCCTGACGCAAGCTCGCGTGTTCAAGGACGTTGTGGAGATCACCGGTGTAGTGCTGACCAAACTCGACGGCACCGCCAAGGGCGGTATCGTCTTCCAGGTGCAGGAAGAACTCGGCGTGCCGGTCAAGCTCGTCGGCCTCGGCGAGGGCGCGGACGATCTCGCACCGTTCGAGGTGGAGGGCTTTGTCGACGCGCTGCTGGGCACGTCCAAATAGCAATGTGATTTAGGTGGTGGGTAGCAGCTAGGCTGTACCCACCACTTTTTTCGTTTGCTACGAGGGAGCTTTTTCGTGTTCGAGTCATTGTCAGACCGCTTGCAAACAGCGCTGAAAGGTCTGCGGGGCAAGGGCAAACTCACGGAAGAGGACATTAACGCCACCGCCCGTGAGATCCGCATCGCGCTGCTTGAGGCCGATGTCTCCCTGACCGTCGTCCGCGCCTTCATCAAGCGGGTCAAGGAGCGCGCACTCGGTGCCGACGTTTCTGAGGCGCTCAACCCGGCGCAGCAAGTGATCAAGATCGTCGACGAGGAACTGACCAACATCCTCGGCGGCGAGACGCGCCGCCTCAACCTGGCGAAGAACCCGCCGACTGTGATCATGCTGGCCGGTCTGCAAGGTGCCGGTAAGACCACCTTGGCCGGCAAGCTCGCACTGCACTTGAAGAAGCAAGGGCACGCCCCGATGCTTGTGGCCTGCGACTTGCAGCGCCCTGGTGCTGTCCAGCAGCTGCAGATCGTCGGCGAGCGCGCCGGGGTGCGTACTTTCGCGCCGGACCCGGGTACCTCGCTGGATTCCTCGGAACACGAAATGGGCATCTCCCACGGCGATCCGGTTGCCGTGGCCCAGGCGAGTATCGACGAAGCCCGCCGCACGAACGCCGACGTGGTCATCATCGATACCGCCGGCCGGCTGGGTATTGACGAAACCCTGATGACCCAGGCCCGCAATATCCGCAACGCGGTCAACCCGGACGAAGTCCTCTTCGTCATCGATGCCATGATCGGCCAGGACGCGGTGACCACCGCGCAAGCCTTCGCTGACGGTGTGGACTTCACCGGTGTCGTGCTGACCAAGCTCGACGGTGACGCCCGTGGTGGTGCAGCACTGTCGATCCGTGAGGTGACGGGCAAGCCGATCCTGTTTGCGTCGACAGGCGAAAAGCTCGAAGACTTCGATGTGTTCCACCCGGACCGCATGTCCAGCCGCATCCTCGGCATGGGTGACCTGCTCTCCCTGATCGAGCAGGCAGAGACCATGATGGACCAGCAGAAGGCGGAAGAAGCCGCCATGAAGCTGGGGTCCGGCGAACTGACGCTGGAGGACTTCCTGGATCAGCTGCTGATGATCCGCCGCATGGGGCCGATCGGCAACCTGCTGAAAATGATGCCCGGCGGCAAGCAAATGAACGACATGGCTGACATGGTCGACGAGAAGCAGCTCGACCGCATCCAGGCCATCATCCGCGGTATGACCCCGCAGGAGCGTGAGGACCCGAAGATCCTCAACGCTTCCAGGCGCAAGCGGATTGCTAACGGTTCCGGAGTCACCGTCGCTGACGTCAACCAGCTGGTGGAGCGCTTCTTCGAGGCGAAGAAGATGATGAGCAAGATGGCTAACCAGTTCGGCATGTCCGGAATGCCCGGCATGCCGGGGATGCCTGGCATGGGCGGCGGCCGGTCCGCGACGAAGAAGCAGCCGAAGGGCCGCAAGAACAAGAAGGGCAAGCGCAAGCCGCCGAAGAAGCAGAACGGGCCGAAGATGCCGCCGATGGGCGGAGCGCCCGGTGCCCCGGCAGCCCCCGCCGGTCCTGGTGGAATGCCGGGGATGCCCGGGATGGACGGCCTCGATCCGGCTGAGCTGAAGAAGATTCAGGAGCAGCTGCCTCCCGGCATGGACGGGCTGGACCTGGGCAACCTGAACAACATGGACATGAACGAGATGATGAAGCGCATGGGCGGCATGCCCGGAATGGGAGGCATGCCCGGCATGGGCGGCGGCTTCCCGGGCTTCGGGGGGAAGAAAAGGAAATAAGGTCCGAGAGTTACTCGGACCCGGAATACTGCTCGAGCTTATAAGCCGATCTGCATGTTTCTCACCAGGGCTTTCACGTGAGCAGTATTACGGAAAACCCCGAGTAGTATTCCGGTGTCGCGCGTTAGTTGAAGATCAATTTGCCCGGTTCTCCCGGCGCGGGGTTGTTCGGGTCCGCGGGTGCGTAGGGTCCGTTGGGGTGAGCCTCGCCGGTAGGGTCCCCGTCGTCGGTGGCAGGGTCAGCATTCTCCGGTGCAGGCGGCGTGGTCGGGCTGCTTTCGCCGGTGGCTTCAGTGGCATCGGTGGCATCGGTGGCATCGGTGGCATCGGTGCCGCCGTTGTGCGGAATCTCCAGGGCGTCGAAGATCTCTCTGAGCTTCTCCCACACCAGCGGGGTGGTGGTTCGCGCGTAGGCGTTGGAGATGTGGTTCTGATCGCGGTAGACGTAAAGGTTGCCGATGATCGGCGGGCACAATGTATCGTCGCAGAACCAGTCTGACGTATCCAGGGACCACTGCTGGTTCTCCGGGAAGAGGAACGCCTCGCCCGGGTCTTCGAATCCGTAGACGGTTTTGCGGACAGTCGAGCAGGCTTCCATGGAGTTGCCGGCCACGAGGCACTCGTTGGGGTCCATGTGCTCGCCCTCGCGGCTGAATACCCACGGGTTGTCGCGAATGCCCAGGAAGGGGATGCCGTTTAGGCGCAGGGTGTCCCACACATTCGCGTAGGCGGGCGGAACGAGATCGGGGCCGACACTGCCTTCGCCGGCCCGGCCGGCCGGGCGGGTCGAAGTGGATACAGTCAGGTCCGGGTCGAGGTCGATGATCTCTTGGAAGGCTTGCTGGGACCACTGAGCGCACACTTCAGAGACGGTGTCCAGGTCGTCGAGGACCAGCGGGCACTCTTGACGCATGTACGGTACGACCTTGAACCCGTGCTCGCGCCCGAGGATGTCGAGGGGGATGACCCAGGGCTCCGAGTGGGAGCCGCCGAAAAGAACCACGGTGGTGTCGGCTTCGGTGTCGCCGTAAACGCAATGCTCGCCAGGCATCATGTCGGCTGGCTGGTCCATCCAGATCAAGCAGCCGTCATCAACGGTCGGCGGGAACATGTCAGCGATCAAGGTGGGGTCCGGTTCTGCTTGGGCCTCCGGTACATCGGCGCCGAAACGCGCCATCACGCCCGGGTAGGTGGCCGCGTCCAGGACGCCTTCGGCGTTGTCCACTTGGCGGGCAAAGACCGGCTGAATCGCCAGCAGACCTGCCAACAGTAGAGCGATGACGGCGCCGCCGGCGGCGCGGAGGCGGCCAGGAAGCGTCGTCAAGCTTGCTTTGGCGCGTTGAACGGGCTTGTCCGTCGTCTTAGGGCGCTTGGCGTGCTGGCGCAACGGGTCTTCGACCAAGCTGTAGGTCAGGTGCGCGAGCGCGAGCGACAGGCCGATGACGAGGATGCCCAAAGCGATCGACGGCGTGTCGCGTTCCGATCTCACCGTGAACAGAATGAGCAGCGGCCAGTGCCACAAGTAGAGGGAGTAGGCCACCTTGCCCAACCACTTCATCGGGGAGGACGCCAGTACGCGGGCGACAGCGTGATCCGGCCCAGCGACGACGACCAGAGCTGCACCCAGCAGCGGGAGCAGCGCGGCGGGGCCGGGGAATGCCAGCGAGGTGGAGATGACAAAGCCGGTGATCGTGATCATCACTAGGCCGAGACCCGCTGCGAACGAGCGGAGGCGTGCCGGGATGACGTCGGCGAAGGGAATCATGGCCAGCAGTGCACCGAAGCTCAGCTCCCACAGGCGGGAGGGGAAGGCGTAGTAGTTCTCCGGCGTGCCGACGAGCCCGTGCCGCGACGCGTAGGCAAAGGACGCGATAGTGACCAGTGAGAGCACGACAATGGCGCCGCGGCGCAGTCGCTTAACACCGATATGTGCGCGGGTAGCCAACAGCGCCACGATGATGCCGGCCGCGATGGCGAAGAGGTAGAACTGCCCCTGCACACTCATAGACCACAGGTGCTGCAGCGGGGATGTCTCCGAACCCGCGGCGGCATAGGCGGCGTCTTGCGCAGCGAGCTCGTAGTTCTGGTAGTACAACACGGACGCGGTGAACTGCTGAGTCAGCTCCAGGCTGAGCAATTCCGGCGTGAAATACTTGATCCCCAGGTAGGTCGCGGATAGCACCACCGCCAGCGCTGGCAGAAGACGCCGTGCGGTGCGCCACAACGGCCACCATGGGTTGAGCGACGGGTTCGGGCGGACTGCATAGCGCAGCTGCGCACCCATGAAGAAATAACCGGACAGCAGCAGGAAGACATCCACACCACCGGAAACGCGCCCGACGAAGACGTGGAAGACTACGACTAAGGCGATGGCAAACCCGCGCAGGCCGTCAAGGTCGTTGCGGTACGTCAGCCTAGGCAAGGGGGTTTGCCCCTGCTCGCGTGGCTTCTGTGTGCTTACCGTGGTAGTCATGCAATCTTGTCCGGCGTGTCTCGCTCGTATGTTTTGTTGATCCCCGCAGACCTTACCGCGCTTTCCCTGTAAACCTCATAGCCCACGCCTCTTTTGGCGTATAGGCCAGCAGCGGGTAGGGTGATTCGAGCTGCGTAAGCGCCGACCCCGGTAGTGCCAGTACAGCACACAACCGGCCGGCCAGTCACACGCAGGGAAATCTAAGGGTTGAACCGGTCCGCCAATAAGCGGCGGATGTCTGCACTGCCCAGTGACCGTAAGGAAGTACTTAAACATGGCTGTCAAGATCAAGCTGCAGCGCGTGGGCAAGATCCGCAATGCCCAGTACCGTGTTGTCGTTGCCGATGCCCGCACCCGCCGCGATGGTCAGGTCATCGAGAACATCGGTATCTACCACCCGAAAGAAGAGCCGTCGCTCATCCGCATCGATTCCGAGCGTGCACAGTACTGGCTCGGCGTCGGCGCACAGCCGACGGAGCCGGTTGCGGCTCTGCTCAAGGTGACCGGCGACTGGCAGAAGCACAAGGGCCTCGACGGTGCAGAGGGCACCCTCAAGGTTGCTGATGAGAAGCCGTCCAAGCTCGACCTGTTCAACCAGGCTCTTGAGGAAGCTGCTGGCGGCCCGACCGCTGAGGCCATCACCGAGAAGCGCAAGAAGGCTAAGGAAGAGGCAGAGGCTAAGGCTGCTGCTGAGGCCGCCGCTGAAGCTGAGGCTGCAGAGGCAGCTGAGGCTGAGGCTGAGTCCGATGACGCTGCTGAGGACGCACCGGCTGAAGAGGCTGAGGCCGAAGAGAACTAGTCGCCATCCCGCGAACCTCTCTGGGCTAGGACCTGGGGAGGTTTTCTCATGCCCGGAAGGAGATCGCGGTAGCCTGAGCTGCATGGAAATCAGGATTGGCAGGGTAGTGAAATCTCATGGTGTCCGCGGTGAGGTGGTTGTGGAGCCACTCGCGGACGACGAGGACATTCATTTCGCTCAAGGCGAGGTGCTCCACGGCCGACAGGCCGGCAAGGAGCGAGACCTGACCGTCACATCGGTGCGTCCGCATCAGAAGCGCCTGCTGGTCACGTTCGAGGAGGTTGCGGACCGCACTGCCGCAGAATCTCTGCGCGGCATGCAGTTCTTCGCCGAGCCGCTCGAGCGCGACGAGGACTCCGACGAGTACTACGACCACGAGCTCATCGGTCTGAAAGTGCTCCTTGACCATGCCGGAGGCACGCACATCGGCGAGGTCACGGGCGTGATGACCATGCCCAACCGCAAACTCCTCGAAGTGGATTACCACGGCAAAGAAGTGCTGGTGCCGTTCGTGATGGACATCGTGCCGGAGATCGACCTGGATGAGGGCTACCTGGTGATTACTCCGCCGGAGGGTCTGTTGGAGCTGTGAGCATGAGACTGGACATCATCACGATCTTCCCCGAGTACCTCGACCCGCTGCGCCACGCGCTGCTGGGCAAAGCGATCGAGCGGGGGATCCTCTCCGTCGGCGTGCACAATCTGCGCGACTGGGCCACCGGCAACCACAAAGCGGTGGACGATTCGCCGCTCGGTGGCGGCCCCGGCATGGTGATGCTCCCGGAAGTGTGGGGCCAAGCGCTCGATCACGTGGCGCAGCTTCCGCTTATCGACGGCAGCGCCCCCCAACTCCATTCCGCCACCCCGCACCGCAACGACAAAGCGCGCCATGACGACGTCGCCGCTGTGGCGCCGCGGCCGTACCAGGAAGAGAGGGATTGCCGGGCGGGCGAGGATCCAGAAGCGCCCTTGCTGCTCGTACCCACGCCCGCCGGGGTGCCGTTCACCCAGGCGGATGCACGGGCGTGGTCGCGCGAAGAGCACATTGTTATCGCCTGCGGGCGCTATGAAGGCATTGACCAACGTGTGTTCATGGACGCCGCGCAGCGCTACCGGGTGCGGGAGGTCTCCATCGGCGACTACGTGCTCATCGGTGGGGAAGTGGCGGCATTGGTCATCGCTGAGGCCGTGACGCGACTCATTCCCGGTGTGCTGGGCAACACCGAGAGCCACGAGGAAGACAGTTTCTCTGACGGCCTAGTCGAGGGACCTTCCTACACTAAGCCGCGTCAGTGGCGGGGACTCTCGGCACCGGAGGTGTTGCTGTCGGGGGACCACGGCAAGATCGCCCGGTGGCGCCGTGATGAGGCTTTGCGCAGGACGCAGCAGGTGCGGCCGGAACTCGTCGATAAGCTGCGCGCAGAAGGTGGGCTGGATGGAGATGACCTATTCACGCTCGATGCGCGGGATGTCTCCACCGACATCGCGGTGATCATGAATGCGGTCGCGTGGGAAAAGTCCCAGGGCAAAGTGGCGAAGAAGCTGCGCCGGGCGGGATTCATGGATGCCGCCGTGACAGTGGAGCTGCAGGATCAGATGTGTGTGGTGGACAATGCCGTCGTCACGCAATATTTGCAGGCTGAAGACGGCCCGCTGCTCGATCCGGTGTACCGCGTTGTTGTGGAGGGCCGCACGGCGCTGCCGCTGAAGGACGCGACTCAGGCCGTGGTCAACGCACTTCCCGGTGTCCAGTACTGGTACGGAACGACGACGGAGAAAACCGCACGGCGATTTGGGTGAACCCCTGGTGGTGTGCTTGAATATTCGGGTCATGTAGCCGACACGAACCAGCCGAGCGCCTTGCATAGGGAAGAGCCGCTAGGGTCCTCTGTCCAAATCTGAAAAGGAACATTCGTTATGTCTAACGGCATTATCGACAAGGTCGACGCAGGCCAGCTGCGCGATGACATCCCCGACTTCCGTCCCGGTGACACCCTGGGTGTCCACGTGAAGGTTATTGAGGGCAACGTTACCCGTACCCAGCTCTTCGAGGGCTTCGTGGTCCGCCGCCAGGGTTCTGGTATCCGCGAGACCTTCACTGTCCGCAAGATCTCCTTCGGCATCGGTGTGGAGCGTACCTTCCCGGTTCACTCCCCGAACATCGACCACATCGAGGTTGTCCGCCGCGGCCGTGTCCGCCGCGCGAAGCTGTACTACATGCGCGATTTGCGCGGTAAGGCAGCGCGCATCAAGGAGCGCCGCTAAGCTCCTGCCGTGCGAAACGCCCTCACCTGGTGGTGGGGGCGTTTGGATTTCCTGGTGCTAAGGTGATTGCCCGTGACCCACAACCCTGATCCCCGGTCTTCCCGCCGAACCGCCCCGTGGCCCGAACTTCCGCAGCAGTCCGGTAGTCCTGTGACGGCGCGGTACCAGCCCCGCCCTTCTGGTGAGCCGAAGAAGGCACCGAAGGACGACAAGGCCACGATGCCGTGGTACGTGGAGATCCCCATGGTGGTCGTGCTGACGCTGGGATTGATCTTCCTGCTCCAGACGTTTGTGGGACGCGTTTACCTGATTCCGTCGGCGTCGATGGAACCGACGCTGCACGGCTGTGAGGGCTGCAACGGTGACCGCATCTTCGTAGAGAAGGTCTCCTATTACTTCTCCGACCCGGAGCCGGGCGACATTGTGGTCTTCGAGGGCACTGACTCCTGGAACACCAATTACGTGTCTAACCGCTCGGACAACCCGATTGTGGCTGGGCTGCAGCAGCTCGGTTCGTACGTGGGCTTGGTCGCCCCCGACGAGAACGATTTGGTCAAGCGCATTGTCGCAACCGGTGGCCAGACCGTGTCGTGCCAGGCGGGAGACCCTGCTGTGATGGTTGACGACGAGCCGATTGACCAGTCCTACATTCTTCAGCCCCACGCGAACCCGATCATCGGTGATGAGGCTTCAGAGGCCTGCGGTGGAAGCTTCTTCGGGCCGCTGACAGTGCCGGACGATCATGTCTTCGTCATGGGCGATAACCGCACGAACTCGCTCGACTCCCGCGCCCACATGGGCGACCAGTTCCAGGGAACGATTCCGGAGGAGAACATCCGCGGCAAAGTCTCCTTCATCATTCTGCCGCTGACGCGCATTGGGTCTGTGAACAACCAGGACATTCAGCCGCAGCAGCAGTAGCGTGAGGCGACTCAAGCAGTTGCGCACGTATGAAGTCGCGCTGAGCAAAGCGGGCTTGGGGCCTGTCGCAGGTATCGACGAAGCCGGCCGCGGCGCATGCTTCGGCCCTGTCACTATCGCCGCGTGCGTGCTGCCCGACAAGCCCATTCCAGCGCTCGACGGTCTGACGGATTCCAAGAAGCTCACGCCTGCCAAAAGGGCAGTGCTTTACGACGCTATCCTCACCTCCTCGGACGCCCACTGCGTCGTGCATATCCCAGCCGCGGAGGTGGATCGGCGCGGTATCCACAACGCCAACCTTGACGGCGCGCGCATGGCCGTAGCGGGTCTCGGACTTACTCCGGGTTTCACGCTTGTCGACGCATTCCGCGTCCCGGGTCTTACCATGCCCCAGTTGCCGATCATCGGCGGGGACTACACCGCCCGCTGCATCGCCGCGGCGAGCGTGCTGGCGAAAGTCAGCCGCGACCGGCTCATCACGAAGATGGCGGAGACTTTCCCCGACTACGGTCTGGAGGGGCACAAGGGGTACGGCACGGCGGTGCACATGGATGCGGTGCGCCGTCACGGTGCGAGCGCGGAGCATCGCTACACTTATGCCAACGTTGCAGCTGCCCACGAGATGTACATGAGGAGCCGGACACAATGAGTGCTGAGGAACTGGACAACTACGAAGCAGAGGTGGAGCTGTCCCTCTACCGCGAGTACCGCGACGTGGTCAGCCAGTTCTCCTACGTGGTCGAGACAGACCGCCGCTTCTACCTGGCCAACGCCGTGGAGCTGATCCCGCACACCGAGGGCAAGGATGTCTACTACGAGGTCCGCATGTCAGACGCGTGGGTCTGGGACATGTACCGTGCGGTCCGTTTCGTCCGCTACGTCCGCGTGATTACCTACAAGGACGTCAACATCGAGGAGCTGGATAAGCCGGAGATGGTCATTCCTGAGTGACCCCTTTTCTAGCTCTGGCCGCTAATAGGACCTGTGGATAACGGTGGTTATCCACAGGTTTTGTCGTTCTCGGATGTTTCTCTCCCCCTGACGGAACCGATCGAGGTTCTCCGGTAGTCCAACGAAGTAGATCGTTTCAGCACGACTCTTCACACAGGTTCTGGACAACAGGGGGATACATGACTGCGGGCATCACGCCACGCGACCAGTACATGCTGGGAGCACTGGGGGAGACAGAGGTAGCCACCCGCTACGAACAAGCGGGGTACATCATCGTGGCGCGCAACTACCGCTGTCGCGATGGGGAGATAGACATTATCGCCATGGCCACAGACGGCACGACTGTGTTCGTGGAGGTGAAGACGCGGCGCGGCACGAGTTTCGGGGGTGCTGAGTCCGTGACCGCGCGCAAGTTGGCGCGTATGCGGAAGGCGGCGTCGCAGTGGCTTGCGGATAAGCCGTTCACGCAGGTGCGGTTCGACGTTGTCGAAGTGCTTTTCGACGGTCACGACTGCCACACCCGCCTCTACCAAGGAGTCGACGATGGCTCTTGCTAGCACCTACTCCGCCACCGTCGAAGGCGTGACGGCGCATTCCGTCACCGTGGAGGCCAACGTCGGTCCCGGCTTGCCGGGGATGCACATTGTCGGCCTCGGGGACAAAGCTGTGGGGGAGTCCCGCGACCGGATCCGTACTGCGGTGGCCAATTCGGGCTTGCCGTGGCCGCGGACAAAGATCATGGTCTCCCTGTCGCCGGCGAACTTGCCGAAAGCCGGCTCGCAGTTCGACCTTCCCATCGCCTTGGCCGTTTTGGCCAGCATGAATCCGGTGATTGAGCGCCGCCTCAGAAGCTGTCTGGTGGTAGGTGAACTGGGTCTGAGCGGCCAGCTCAGGCGTGTGGACGGCATTTTGCAGATCATCCTCGATGCCCTCCACGCCGGCCCGCACCGGGCCATTGAGCACATTGTCATCCCCGCCGGCAATGCCCAGGAGGCGGCGCTGGTCGGCCACCCCAGCGTGCGCGTTGCGCACAGTCTCACCGAAGCATGGCAGTGGCTCGCGGGTGAGCGGGACTTGCCCGGACTCGAGAAGATCGACCACGTTGTCCGCACGATCCCGGTTCCTGACTTCCGGGACGTTGTGGGGCAAGACCAGGAACGTCGAGCCTTCGAGATTGCTGCCGCCGGGGCGCATCACATCCTCATGATCGGCGCGCCGGGTTCCGGCAAATCCATGTTGGCTGAGCGTCTACCGTCGATCCTGCCCGAGCTCACCTCGAAGCAAGTCGTCGAGGCCACCGCGATTCATTCCATTTCCGGGGAGTCGAGTGGTGAGGTGATAGGGCAAGCTCCCTTTGTGGCGCCGCATCCGTCGTTAAGCAAGGCAGCGTTGATTGGCGGCGGTTCCGGCATTCCGCGACCTGGTGCCGTGAGCCACGCGCATCATGGCGTGCTGTTTCTCGACGAAGTAAGCGAGATCCCCGCCGACACCCTCGACGGGCTGCGCGTGCCGCTGGAAAAGGGGGAAGTTCGGCTTACCCGGGCGCGCCGAGAGGTGGTGTATCCGGCGAGCTTTCAGCTGGTCATGGCGGCGAATCCATGTCGTTGCGGGGTGGGCGTGCCGGAGAAGTGCACCTGCCGCCCGACCGAGCGGGTGAATTATCTGCGTAACGTGTCGGGGCCGCTACGCGACCGCATCGACATCTCGCTCAGGACGTCCTCGGTCGGGGCGGTGGTGGGCAGGGCCGACAACGAACCGTCCGAAGCCATCGCGCAGCGAGTGCTGGCGGCGCGTGACCGCGCCAAGCACCGGTGGGAGAAAGCAGGCGTGCGCGCGGCAACCAATTCGCGCGTTGCGGGGGCGACATTGCGGCGGCACTTTCTGGCGGATGACGCCGGCATGGCGGTGATTGAGGGTGCCTTGGCGAATGGCGACATCACGCAGCGGGGAGTCGACCGGATCCTGCGTCTGTCGTGGACCATCGCCGATCTCGCGGGCGCGGAGCGGCCGAGCCTGGAGCACGTTTTCGATGCGCTGGAACTGCGCGCATCCAAGGAGAGGGGAGTACTGGTATGAGTGCATCGAAACTTGAGTCGTGGGCATATTTGAACCGGGTCGTGGAGGGGCCCAACCGCCACTTGCTCGCGCACTTGGGTGCCGGGCGCGATGCCGACGAGCTTGCCCGCGGCATCCGCACCCGTGCGAGTTGGCTGGGGGAGCTGGGTCCCGCGACAGAATCGCGCTACACCTGGGACCGTCCCGCCGAAGATCTGGAGGAGGCCGCGCAGCACGGATACTCGTTGATCACCCCGGAGCATCCGGAGTGGCCCGCCGATGAGATCGCAGCGTCATTCGGCAGCGCGTTGAGCAAGCAGGAGCGGGGCCTGGGCCCGGCTGCTGGTGAAGAGCCCCTCCCGCCTGAGGGGTATCCACCGCACTCCTTGTGGGCGCGGGGCAATACGAACCTGGCGCAGTTGTTCGCACAGTCGGTGGGGATCGTCGGCACGCGAGCGGCGAGCGCCTACGGCCACCATGCAACCGCCGACTTGTGTACCGGCCTTGCGCGGCATAGGTACACGATCGTGTCCGGCGGGGCACTGGGTATTGACACCGTCGCCCACGAGACCGCGTTGAACAACCAGGCGTTGACCGTTGTTGTGGCCGCGTGCGGGCCGGGGCAAATTTACCCGAAGCGTAACACCAAACTGTTTGACCGGATCGCGGCTGAGGGCGGTGCCATTGTCACCGAGTACCCGCCGGGAATGACTCCGGACCGGCACCGATTCCTGACTCGAAACCGGCTCGTGGCGGCGTTGACTCAAGGGTCGATCGTCGTCGAGGCTGCGTTCCGGTCAGGCGCCCTAAATACGCTGAAATGGGTCAAAACGTACAACCGTGTACCCCTCGCAGTGCCGGGGCCAATCCTGGGGCCGGGCTCGCTGGGAACGAATCTGGCCATCAGAAACGACAGGGCTGACATGGTGCTCAGTGCCGACGATGCGCACCAGCAGCTCGGCGCGATCGGCTCCACTGATGTCGATGGACAGTTGGAGATCGACTTCGAGGCAGACGCGATCCAGAAGCTCTCCCGCAACGAGCTGCGCGTCTACGACTCGCTGCCAGTGGCCGGAGCGGGTGGAATAGACGCCGAGGCCGTTGCCCAGGCGAGCGGGTTCACAATCGCCCTCGCAGTTCACTTGCTTATGGACCTGCACAAGAAAGGGCTCGTGGTCAGGAAAGGGAAGATGTGGGAAAGGAGTGAGAGCTAGACGGCAGCGCGGCACTTTCGCGTGTGAAGCGCCGCGCTGGCTGCTGCATTTTCGTGCCGTCCACGCGTCAAGTAACACCAGCACCAGCAGTAACATCTGAAATGGGTGTATGTAGGGCCGATTTCAACGGCACGAAAATGCGAAAAATCTTATGGGTTGAGCACCGCTAGAAGTTAAACCATCTGACCGGCGAGACCGTGTGCTCGGTCAGGCGTATGCGTGGATGTCCCGGTGAGCACGAGGTGCGCCCATATACTTCCACTGAAGATGAGAAGTAGAGTTCCGGAGGTTGGGCGATGGCGCACTTAGAAGAGGCCATCGATGACTTCGCTGACCACGCGCTGCTTGTCAAAGGCCGCTCCGAGGCGACAGTCAGGGGCTACCGCAGCGACCTGCGCACCTTGGCCGAGGTTGCTCCGACCTTCGACGATTTCACCCTCATCGCCCTGCGCGGGTGGCTCGCCGACGCGATGCGGCAGGGCCTTGCGCGCTCCACAATGGCGCGGCGTACCGCCGCAGCGCGAAGCTTTTCGACGTGGGCGTACGAGCGCGGCTACCTTGACTCAGATGTCGCAGCACGGCTGGTGACACCCCAGATCAACCGTCACCTGCCTGACGTGGTGACGCCATCGCGGGCGGGCGAGCTCGTCGAGGCGGAAATCAATCCTGACGCCGACGGGCCAGAAGCTGCGCGCGACCGGGCCATGCTTGAGTTGATGTACGCGACAGGCATGCGCGTGGCGGAGCTGACGGGACTCGATGTGGATGATGTCGATACCAAGCAAGGGCTTGCCCGGGTCACCGGGAAGGGAAACAAACAGCGGGTTGTGCCGTTTGGGGAGCGTGCCACTTCAGCCATCGAGGAATGGAAGACCCGCCGTGCAGAGTTGGTGGGGGAGAAGAGCGGGCACGCGCTGTTTCTCGGCTCCCGGGGCGGGCGGATCGACCAGCGGCAAGTCCGGCGCGTGGTGGAACGCGCCGCGCAGCGCACCGGTGACACGGATCTGAGCCCCCACGCCCTGCGGCACAGTGCGGCAACGCACATGCTCGAAGGCGGGGCGGACCTGCGTGTGGTGCAGGAGTTGCTGGGGCACTCGTCGCTGCAGACGACGCAGATCTACACGCACGTTTCCGCGCAGCGGCTTAAGAACGTGTACGACCAGGCACACCCGCGGGCATGACATGCTGACCGTCGACAGGTTTGAGCCGGATCGGCGGCGCATCCAGCAAGCTCAGCGGGTTGATATAGGAGTCTTTACCGGTGCGCGCACCCCAGTGCAGGCCGGCATGGTCTGCCATGGGCTGGGCCATTCTACCGATCGGCTGGCCTTCGCGGACGTGGTCGCCGACCTTCACGGTGGCATGGACAGGCTGATAGGTGGTGCGGATTCCGTCGGGGTGGTCGATGGAGACCGTCGGCACGCCGACGACAAGACCGGTGAAAGCGACCACTCCCTCTCCAGCGGCGAGGATGTCTTGGCCGGTGCGAGCAGCTAGGTCGACGCCGCGGTGGCCGGGCAGCCAATTCTTCTCCGGGATGTCGGCGCTGCGGGTCACACCCGTGGCGTGCGGGGTACCTGTTGTCGGGTCGACATAGGCGGCGGCTGGGGCGGCAGTGGCGATGCCCGTCGCAATCGTCATGAGCATCACAAGCGCGGTTAACAGGGGTGAAGCGGTGCGGGTGTTCATGGGGTTCAGTGTGGCGGGGATGGTGGGAGGATGCGTCGCTAAGCGAAATGCCTTGTGGAAAACGCCGACTTATCCACAGTCCCGGTTCGTCCGCGCGCCGTGAATTGGCGCATACGCTGGAACGATGTAGACTCCACTACTAGCAGTGTGCCCTGCGGGGTGTGCTGACTACGCGCGATGAAAATGCCTGGTAGGGCCCTTGCGTCAAGGGCCTTGCGCAACACAGGTGCTGCAACCCGCAACGGTCCCACGAACATGAACACACGGGCGGTTCCCTGCCCGGTGAAATTTTTGTGGGCGTGGGTGTGGCTCGTCGCTAGGGTGCGGGCAAAACCCGCACAACAGACAAGTAACCGAACACGATTAACTCCCAAGGAGACATTCCCATGGCAGTCGTAACCATGCGTGAACTCCTCGACGCCGGTGTGCACTTCGGCCACCAGACGCGTCGTTGGAACCCGAAGATGCGTCGTTTCATCTTCACCGACCGCAACGGCATCTACATCATCGACCTGCAGCAGACGCTGACCTACATCGACGAGGCATACGAGTTTGTCAAGGAGACCGTCGCACACGGCGGCACCATCCTCTTCGTCGGCACCAAGAAGCAAGCTCAGGAGCCTGTCCAGGAAGAAGCTGACCGCGTGGGCATGCCGTACGTCAACCACCGCTGGCTCGGTGGCATGCTGACGAACTTCCAGACCGTGTCCAAGCGCCTTGCCCGCATGAAGGAGCTGCAGGCCATGGACGCAGCCGAGGACGGCTACGCTGGCCGCGGCAAGAAGGAAATCCTCATGCTCAACCGCGAGCGCACCAAGCTCGAGCGCGTGCTGGGCGGCATTTCCGACATGACCAAGACCCCGTCCGCTCTGTGGATCGTGGACACCAACAAGGAGCACATCGCTGTCGCCGAGGCAGAGAAGCTGCGCATCCCTGTTGTTGCCATCCTGGACACCAACTGCGACCCGGACACCGTCAACTACCCGATCCCGGGCAACGATGACGCGATCCGTTCCGTGAAGCTGCTCACCCACATCGTGGGCGAGGCTGTTGTTGCTGGTAAGCAGCAGCGCGAAGAGCGCCAGCTGGCGAAGGCCCGCGAGGCTGCTGGTGACGCTCCGGCAGCTGGCACCACCCAGGACGCCGGCATCGCCGAGGTCCAGGCTGAGGCTCCGGCAAACGCTTCCGGTGAGAACGTTGCTGAGGCTGTCGCAGACGTGGAGGCTACCGAGACCGCTGCGCCGCAGGGCACCCCGGCAACCCCGGCCGCTCAGGAGGCAGACGCTGCTTCCGCTCCGGCGCAGGAGGCTGCGGCTGAGGCTGTGGAGAACGTCGACAACCCGAACAACGACGTCGACCCGGTCTAAAACACGTGACGCCGCGAATGTGACCCCCGCGCCCGCTGTGCGCCCTGTGAGCAAAAAGCTTCAACAGGGCGCGGGACGCGGGGGTTTGTCGTGGTGTAAGACAGCTCCGGCAAACTCTCTGTGAGTCCACTACGCTGTCTAACGAACTACACAAAGAACAAAGATCCAATAACGAGGAGGCTCGCCCCACTATGGCGAACTACACCGCTGCAGACGTGAAGAAGCTGCGCGAAACCACCGGTTCCGGCATGCTCGACTGCAAGAAGGCCCTGGAAGAGGCTGGCGGAGACTTTGATAAGGCCGTTGAGATCCTGCGCGTCAAGGGTGCGAAGGACGTGGGCAAGCGCGCTGAGCGCAATGCCCTGGAGGGCTTGGTCGCTGTCTCCGGCAACACCATCGTTGAGATCAACTCCGAGACCGACTTCGTTGCTAAGAACGACGAGTTCAAGCAGATCGCCGACCAGATTGCTCAGGGCGCTGCCGCAGTGAAGGCGAACTCCCCGGAGGAGCTGGCCAACGCTGATGTCAACGGCCAGCCGGCATCCGAGGTGCTGCAGAACCTGTCAGCGAAGATCGGTGAGAAGCTCGAGCTGCGCCGCGCCGCCACCATTGAGGGCGACAACGTGGAGACCTACCTGCACCAGAAGGCTGCGGACCTGCCGCCTGCAGTGGGCGTGCTCGTCGCGTACACCGGCGACAACGCTGAGGCTGCTCACCAGGTCGCTCTGCAGATCGCAGCGATGAAGGCTCGCTACCTGGACAAGGACTCCGTCCCGGCTGAGGTCGTGGAGAAGGAGCGCGCAGTCCAGGAAGAGATCACCCGCAACGAGGGCAAGCCGGAAGCTGCCATCGAGAAGATCGTCGAGGGCCGCCTGGGCGGCTTCTTCAAGGATGTCGCTCTGCTGGAGCAGCCGTCCCTCGCCGACTCCAAAAAGACTGTCAGCCAGTTCGCTGAGGAGTCCGGGATCACTGTGACCGACTTCGTCCGCTTCGAGGTAGGCCAGCAGTAAGCTGACGCTTTCCACGCACCCCGGTGTCGTCGCTTATCGACGGCACCGGGGTGTTGCCCTTCTTGCCTGGATAGCGAGTACACTGG
This sequence comes from Corynebacterium sp. CCUG 69979, assembly GCF_024454095.1. Classification (NCBI taxonomy): domain Bacteria; kingdom Bacillati; phylum Actinomycetota; class Actinomycetes; order Mycobacteriales; family Corynebacteriaceae; genus Corynebacterium; species Corynebacterium sp. CCUG 69979. Next base: position 36,611 of record NZ_JAGPZA010000018.1, read on the forward strand.
GTCGCCGGAATAGACCATCCCTGTCGAAGCCAGTCGAACCCAGTCGAAGGAGCTCTCGGTGACCGACCCGATCAACGAAGATCACGTCCAGTCTCGCCGCGGATACAACCGCGTCATGCTCAAGCTGGGAGGTGAGATGTTCGGCGGCGGCAAGGTCGGCATCGACCCGGATGTGGTGGAGAACGTGGCCCGCCAGATCGCCGATATTGCTCAGAGCGGCACCGAGGTGGCGGTGGTCATCGGTGGCGGTAACTTCTTCCGCGGTGCGGAATTGCAGCAGCGCGGCATGGACCGCGCCCGCTCCGACTACATGGGCATGCTGGGCACGGTGATGAACTGCTTGGCGCTGCAGGACTTCTTGCAGCAGCTGGGCGTGGACTGCCGTGTGCAGACCGCCATTAACATGGCGCAGATCGCGGAGCCGTACCTGCCGCTGCGCGCATCCCGCCACCTGGAGAAGGGTCGCGTGGTCATCTTCGGTGCAGGGATGGGTATGCCGTACTTCTCCACCGACACGACTGCTGCTCAGCGCGCCCTCGAGATCGGGTGTGAGGTACTCCTCATGGCTAAGGCTGTCGACGGCGTGTACTCCGACGACCCGCGCACCAACCCGGACGCGGAACTCTACACCGAGATCACCCCGCGCGAGGCGATCGAGAAGGGTCTCAAGGTCGCCGACGCCACCGCGTTCAGCCTGTGCATGGACAACAACATGCCCATCTTGGTGTTCAACCTCCTCAAAGAGGGCAATATTGCGCGTGCTGTCGCCGGTGAGCGCATCGGCACCCTCGTCCAGTAGGCGGCCCGGTAATTGCTAGTTGGAGCCGCCCTCGGTGTCGGGTCAGTTGTTCCTGCCCAGACTGCGGTGAACGCCCGGCTGCGTAGCAGCATCGGCGCACCGATCCCGGCATCGCTCATTTCCTTCTTCGTCGCGCTGTGCTGCGCCGCGGCGGTGGCCCTTGCCGTTTCCGGGCCGAACGTCGATTTTGCGGCGGCTGCCGCGCAGCCGTGGTGGGTGTGGATCGGCGGCGCTATGGGCGTGGTTTTCCTCACCGGCAGCGTGGTTTTGTTCCCCATGCTGGGCGCGGTGGAAACGATCATCATCCCGATCCTGGGGCAAGTGATCATGGCCCTGGTCATCGACCACTTCGGGCTGTATAACTCTCCCCAAAACGAGGCGACGTTCTGGCGCGTGCTCGGGGCGTTCGTCGTGGTGGCTGGCATTGTGACTGTTCATGTCCTGGGCACCCCCGGTTCGCAGCCGGGGCTCGGGGAGGGACGCGCTGACGCCGGTGCCGCCTGGGGATGGCGCGCCTTCGGAGTGCTCATGGGCATGTGCTCGGCTACGCAGACCGCCGTCAACGGCCACCTGGGCACTGTGCTGGGCAGTTCATTGCAGGCCGGCACGATCAGCTTGTTCGTCGGTGTTGTCCTGCTGCTTTTGCTCAGCATGCTCGAACCGACCTCCCGCAAAGCCCTGCTCACCGGGATTGAGCCCGGGCCGTGGTGGATGTGGCTCGGGGGTGTCTTCGGCGCGATCTTCGTCGTGGGCATGGCCACGCTCGCACCCATCTTGGGCACCGGAACGACGGTCATTGCTCAGCTGGCCGGCGCGATTATTTGCGGCCAGGTCATTGAGGCGCTCGGGTTGTTCGGCTCGGCCCGCACGCGCATCAACGGTGCGCGTATCGGGGGGCTTGTCCTCGTCTTCGCCGGCGTGGCGATGGTCAGACTCCTCTAGCCGCCTTCCATTCCTGCCACACGTCTTCGACTTCTGCGGCGAGCGCGAGCACCTCGCTGTCGCTGGCAGTAATACCGCCGATGTGGATGGGCCCGACAGCAATCGCCGGCCCGCCAGTGAGGTTGAAAAGAGAGCACCACGGCGACCACGCAGTCTGCGCGGCGAAGCTCTCCGCTGGGCTCATCGCGGAAAAGTGACCCACCGGCGGGGGATCTGTAGCGACGGTCGGGGTGAGCAGCACATCCACACCCCACTCACGCTGCAATGCCTGCGACAATCCGGCAATATGGCGCTGACCCTCCGCGAGCTGCGCGGCAGTCACGGCGATACCTTGCTCCTTCAACCAGGAAATGTAGGCACTGTCCAGCGGGTCCACCTTCACGAACGCCTGCTGGATACGGCGGGTGAAGTGCGTAAACGTCTCTGCGGCCGCCTGATACGGGTGGAGCTTAACGACGTCGCAGCTGCCCCCGAGCACCTCCGCCGCCTGCTCAACGACTGCTATTCGGTCGGGGCTGACCACCGATTCAGTGGAGAAGAGGGGAGTGGTGAGGAGGCCGACGCGCAGGCGTCGATAAGCATTGGGCGCGTTGTGCAAGAACTGCTGGTCCGCGACTGTCGCTGTGATGAAGCCGTCGGTGGACACGGTCTTGCTGGTACCCGCGGGCTTGAAACCGACAACCTCGCATGCGGCGGCCGGAACGCGCAAAGAGCCGCCCGCGTCGCTGCCGTGCGCCGCGCGGTGCAGGCCCTCGGCGACGACGACAGCAGCCCCGGTGGATGACCCGCCTGGAGTCGCGCCCGGATAGGCAGGTGAAGTGAGCACAGGAACGTCGGGACGCTCGGCATAGATCGTGGCGCCAAGCTCGGAGGTGGCTGTCTTGCCGTTGATCGTCGCGCCCTCGCGCTGGAGAGCAGCTAAAAAGGGGCTGGTGGTCCCCGCAACGTATGTGCGCTGCGGGTTTCCGCCGGTGGTGGGCATGCCTGCGACATCGGACAGATCTTTAGCAGGGATGACCCAGCCGCTCAAGCGGCCCGTAGTTACGGGCTGCGGATCCGGGGCAAGATACGCGAAGGCGGGGTGCATAGTGTTCTACAGTCTATGACGGTAGCTGGCACTGCTAAGTTGGTAGAGAACACAATCTGGATCAGTGAAGGATGAACCCATGATCGATGACGTATTGCTCGACGCTGAAGAGCGCATGACCAACTCCGTGGAGCACACCCGTGGCGAGCTGGTGACCATCCGCACGGGCCGCGCGAACCCGGCGATGTTCAACAGCGTCATGGCGGAGTTCTACGGCGCACCCACGCCGATCAACCAGATGGCCACCATCTCCGTGCCGGAGCCGCGCATGCTGCTGATCAAGCCGTACGACCCGTCCACCATGGGTGAGATTGAAAACGCCATCCGTAACTCTGACCTGGGTGTCAACCCGACGGACGACGGCCAGGTCATCCGTGTGACCATCCCGCAGCTGACGGAGGAGCGTCGCCGTGACCTGGTCAAGCAGGCTAAGGGCAAAGGCGAAGACGGCAAGATTGCAATCCGCAACGTCCGCCGCTCCGGCATGGATGCTCTGAAGAAGATCCAGAAGGACGGCGACGCCGGCGAGGACGAAGTCTCCGCTGCGGAGAAAGAGCTGGACAAGACCACTGCCAAGTACGTCGACATGATCGACGACCTGGTGAACAAGAAGGAAGCAGAACTGCTCGAGGTATAAGCCTGTGACAGACAGCGAGGCACCAGCAGCCGGCCATTCACGCCGGGTGCATTTGCCGAAGCCGAAGAACTCCGCAGGCCGTAACCTCCCCGCCGCCATCGCGACGGGTCTCGCGCTGATCGCCCTCGTGCTGGTGGCCACATGGGTGGGTCCCGTGATGTGGTACCCCGTGGTGTGTCTCGCCATGGCGTTGGCCATGTGGGAGGTGCTCACGCGCCTGCGCGAGCACGGTTTCGGGGTGTACAGGTTCACCATCATCGTGCTCGGTTTGAGCATGGTCGTGTCCACCTGGCCGTTCGGGTACCCGGGCCTGCTGGCCACGTTCACGGTCAGTGCGCTGGCCATCATGTTCTCCCGTCTGTTCTTCCACGGGAGGAACACTCCGCCGCAGAACTACGTCCGCGATACTGCGGTGAGCATTTTCGTGCTCGTGTGGATCGGGCTGTTTGGCTCCTTCGCCGCGATGATTTCCCGGCTGGAGTCAGGGGATGTCACCGGTAGCCATTTCATCCTCACATTCATCGCGTGTGTGGTGGCGAACGACGTGGGTGGCTACGTCGCTGGAGTTCTGTTCGGCTCCCATCCCATGGCACCGGCCGTCAGCCCCAAGAAGTCCTGGGAAGGCTTTGCGGGTTCAGTGCTGTTTGGCGCGGTGACAGGCGTGTTGACGGGCATGTTCATGCTGGCGAGCCCGTGGTGGACGGGACTCATCTTTGGCGTGGGGACCGTGCTCTGCGCCACCATGGGCGACCTGGTGGAAAGCCAGTTCAAGCGTGAGCTGGGCATCAAGGACATGTCGGGGCTTTTGCCCGGCCATGGCGGCATGATGGACCGCGTCGATGGCATTCTGCCGGCCGCCGCTGCGACGTGGCTGCTGATGAGTGTCGTGGTGATCTAACGGCCGTCTCACCCGTGCCTCTGGTTGCTATTCGCTAACTGCGCTATCCCGTGCCACAATGGGGCACGTCATGAGTGATTTTCCAAAGATCCAGTTGCTGTCGCCCAAGCGCGGCATGCCGCCGAAGCACTTCGCCGACCTGAGCGAGGAAGAGCGGATTGAAGCGCTCGGTGAACTCGGCCTGCCTAAGTTCCGCGCCGATCAGATCGCGCGCCACTACTACGGCCGCTTCGAGGCGGACCCGTCCACGATGACGGATTTGCCCGCCGCGCAGCGCGAGCTGGTCAAGGATTCCCTGTTCCCGCGTCTGCTCACCCCGGTGCGCAAGGTGGAGACCGACAACGGCGACACCACCAAGACGCTGTGGCGCTTGCACGACGGCATTCTTCTGGAGTCCGTCTTGATGCGCTATCCGGGCCGCGCCACCCTGTGCATCTCGTCGCAGGCAGGGTGCGGCATGGCGTGCCCGTTCTGCGCGACCGGCCAGGGCGGCCTCGACCGCAATCTGTCCACTGCGGAGATCGTCGACCAGGTCCGTGAAGCCGCCGCGATGATGGAGGCCGAAGGTTCCCGCCTGACCAACGTCGTGTTCATGGGCATGGGCGAGCCGCTGGCCAACTACAACCGCGTTGTGTCCGCGGTGCGCCAGATTGTCAGCCCGGCCCCGCACGGCTTCGGCATTTCCCAGCGCAACGTGACGGTGTCCACGGTCGGTCTCGCCCCGGCGATCCGCAAGCTTGCCGACGAAGGCCTGTCCGTCACTCTCGCCGTGTCCCTCCACACGCCCGACGATGAACTGCGCGACGAACTCGTCCCGATGAACAACCGCTTCACCGTTCAGGATGTGCTGGACGCCGCCCGCTACTACGCGGACCAGACCGGACGCCGTGTGTCGATTGAGTACGCGCTCATCCGCGACATCAACGACCATGACTTCCGCGCGGACATGCTGGGCCAGAAGCTTCACGACGCGCTCGGCCCCCTCGTCCACGTCAACCTCATCCCGCTCAACCCGACCCCAGGGTCGAAGTGGGACGCCTCCCCGCGCGAGCGCCAGGACGAGTTTGTCCGCCGCGTCATTGCCCAAGGCGTCACCTGCACGGTCCGCGACACCAAGGGGCAAGAGATCGCAGCCGCATGTGGCCAGCTGGCTGCCGATGAGAAGCAGGCGGGGGCATAGGGTATCTACCGCGTCGGAGTCATCACAGTGAAGTGCTGATCATTTCGGGGGTCTTCAACCTCATCAATGGCTGCGATAGCGAGATCAGACGCGGTGATGCTGGAGGTCCCGGTGGCGTCTAGCAGCAGAGTATCGGTTCCACGCTCGTAGGTGCCTGTGCGCTCCCCGTCCATGAACAAGGCCGGCGGACTGAGGTAAGTCCAGTTTGTGTACGAGTGGCTGAGGCAGGTTTCAAACTGCTGCAGGCTAGCGCGGGCGATAGCTTGCCACTCCGACGGAACGAACTGCGGGTCATCGACCACTCTCGTGTTTCTCAAGTTCGGTGACCACAAGGGAGCAGATCCCCCGATGATCAAAACACGAGTGTTGTTCTGCTGAGCTGCGTCAAGAAGACTGAGTGTCAGGTCCGCGATCTGCGACTCCATACCTTCTCGGGTCCTGACAGCGCACACGCAGGCATCTACGGGTTTGAGTACTTCCGCAAGGGATTCGGTTTCAGCGATATCCAGGGCGTGTGGCCTGATTAAAGGAGTGCCAGTTGCTTTGGGGCGCCGCGAGATTGCAATCACCTCGTGTGAGCGTACAGCTGCTTCCTGTGCAATAGCGCTACCCGCCATTCCGGTGCCTCCAAGAACCGCTATCTTCATTTCGTTGCCTTTCTGATTTGTCCAGTGCGTGGAGGGGAGAGCTGCCCGGCTGCCATGGCGACGGAGGGTGTCCGATTGTTTGTGTGTGGGGGTTTGGTTTACAAGTAGTCTGCGAATCGGTCGGGGTAAGCCACGGCTAG